>NZ_JBAMDJ010000109.1:0-481 GCF_036961705.1 Pseudomonas sp. 3JA | reverse complement strand
GACCCTGACCGATGCCAATGGCAATCCGGTCACCGCGCAAAACGGTCCTGTGACTGTCACGCTGGACAGCGGCAAAACCATCACCATCGCTGCCGGCGCAAGCTCGGGTGCGTTGGATGTGGCCGTCGGCAACGACGTGTACCAAGGTCCAACCACCGTCACCGAAAGCATCAGTACCGCCACGGGCGGTAACCTCGAAGCCATCGCCCCGAACACCGCGCCAGTCAGCACTGTGGTCAGCGACGTCAACGACACCACCACGGTGACCTTGACCGCCACACCAACCGTGAACGAAAACGGCACCATCACCTACACCGCGACCCTGACCGATGCCAATGGCAACCCGGTCACCGCGCAGAATGGTCCGGTCACTGTCACGCTCGACAGCGGCAAAACCATCACCATCGCCGCGGGTGCCAGCTCCGGCGTGCTCGATGTCGCTGTGGGTAACGATGTTTACCAAGGCCCAACGACCGTCACC
>NZ_JBAMDJ010000108.1:0-499 GCF_036961705.1 Pseudomonas sp. 3JA | reverse complement strand
GGTCGGGCCTTGATACACGTCGTTGCCGACGGCTACGTCCAGTGCTCCCGAGCTTGCGCCCGCCGCGATGGTGATCGTTTTACCGCTTTCCAGCGTGACAGTGACCGGACCGTTCTGCGCGGTGACCGGATTGCCGTTGGCATCGGTCAACGTGGCGGTGTAAGTGATGGTGCCGTTTTCGTTCACGGTTGGCGTGGCGGTCAAGGTCACCGTGGTGGTGTCGTTGACGTCGCTGACGATGGTGCTGACCGGCGCGGTGTTCGGTGCAATCGCTTCCAGATTGCCGCCGGATGCCGAAGCAATCGACTCGGTGACGGTCGTTGGGCCTTGGTAAACATCGTTACCCACAGCGACATCTAGCACGCCGGAGCTTGCGCCCGCGGCGATGGTGATGGTCTTGCCGCTGTCGAGCGTGACAGTGACCGGACCATTTTGCGCGGTGACCGGATTGCCGTTGGCGTCGGTCAGGGTCGCGGTGTAGGTGATGGTGCCGTTTTCA
>NZ_JBAMDJ010000107.1:0-554 GCF_036961705.1 Pseudomonas sp. 3JA | reverse complement strand
ACGAGGCGGCCTGGTAGCCGACCTGGTTCATGGTGGGACCGCGTTTCCCCTGTGGGAGCGAGCCTGCTCGCGAAGGCATGGATTGGCTTGAAGCTGATCGTCCCCACGCTCTGCGTGGGGATGCATCCTGTGACGCTCTGCGTCACATTCCAGAAGCGGAACGCGGAGCGTCCCTGGCGGCATTCCCACGCAGGAGCGTGGGAACGATCAATAGGCACCAGTCCCTTGTGCGAGCTTGCTTGCGATGACGGCAGTAAATCCAACCGCTATGTCACGGAATTACCGCTATCGCGAACAGGTTGAGGCTATGAAGGTGCGACCGCAGTCAACCTGGATGTCGTATGTACCGGCCTCTTCGCGAGCAAGCCCGCTCCCGCAGGAGGAATGCGGTCCCCATCAAGAACCAGGTCGGCTACCAGGCCGGCTCGTGGTGGACGTTGATCTCGGGCGCCCCATTAACCACGCTGGCCGAACGCAGGCATTGCGCAGTGGGCAACCCGGCATGGATGCCGGGTTAGCCGCGCTGGGCCATGGATGGCCCTTCGCGGCGGCCC
>NZ_JBAMDJ010000106.1:0-614 GCF_036961705.1 Pseudomonas sp. 3JA | reverse complement strand
CTGGTCATCACCGTTGTCGAGCGCCCGTCGGTCGCCAGTATCGAGATCGAAGGCAACAAGGCGATCTCCACTGAAGACCTGATGAAAGGCCTCAAGCAATCCGGCCTGGCCGAAGGCGAGATCTTCCAGCGTGCCACCCTCGAAGGTGTACGCAACGAACTGCAACGCCAGTACGTTGCCCAGGGTCGCTACTCGGCCACCGTCGACACCGAAGTGGTGCCGCAACCGCGCAACCGCGTCGGCCTGAAGGTCAACATCAACGAAGGCACCGTGGCAGCCATCCAGCACATCAACGTGGTGGGCAACACGGTTTTCCCTGACGAAGACCTGATCGACCTGTTCGAACTCAAGACCACCAACTGGCTGTCGTTCTTCAAGAACGACGACAAGTACGCCCGTGAAAAACTCTCCGGTGACCTGGAGCGCCTGCGTTCCTACTACCTGGACCGCGGCTACATCAACATGGACATCGCCTCGACCCAGGTGTCCATCACCCCGGACAAGAAGCACGTCTACATCACCGTCAACGTCAACGAAGGCGAGAAATACACCGTTCGTGACGTCAAGCTCAGCGGCGACCTGAAAGTGCCTGAAGACCAGGTCAAGTCGCTGCT
>NZ_JBAMDJ010000105.1:0-734 GCF_036961705.1 Pseudomonas sp. 3JA | reverse complement strand
GGAATCGCATCCGCCGAAGCAATGTTTTGCTGTTCGATAATCGCCCAAAACCCGCAAACGGCGATTGAACCGATCCCGGGCCGCCCTTCACCATCCCTCGCACAAAACCAATAACAACAGGTTCGACGCCATGCCCATCCGCCCCGCCGCACCCGGCTGATCCTCAACAGCCTCACGCCACTGGTTCCACCGTTCCGCCTGCAGCCCAAGGTTGTGGCAACGACCCGCTTCGTCCACAAAAAAATAGAGACACGCCCATGAAGCCCACACAACACTTGTTCCCCAGCCTCATTGCCGTCGCCCTGACCAGCACCGCCCTGCCCGTCCTGGCCGCGGAATCAGGGTTTGTCGAAGATGCCAAGGCCACGCTGAACCTGCGCAACTTCTACTTCAACCGCAACTTCACCAACCCGAACAACGCCCAGGGCAAGGCCGAGGAATGGACCCAGAGTTTCATCCTCGACGCCAAGTCCGGGTTCACCCAGGGCGTGGTCGGTTTCGGCGTGGACATACTGGGGATGTACTCGGTCAAGCTCGACGGCGGCCGTGGCACCGCAGGTACACAACTGCTCCCAGTGCATGACGACGGCCGCCCGGCCGACGACTTCGGCCGTTTGGGCGTGGCCCTGAAGGCCAAGGTGTCGAAGACCGAATTGAAGGTCGGCGAATGGATGCCGGTGCTGCCGATCCTGCGCTCCGACGACGGCCGTTCCCTGCCGCAAACCTTCCGTGGG
>NZ_JBAMDJ010000104.1:0-830 GCF_036961705.1 Pseudomonas sp. 3JA | reverse complement strand
CGCGTGGGAATGCTTCTACGGACGCTCTGCGTTCGGCTCTTGAAGGGGACGCAGAGCGTCCCGGGCTGCATTCCCACGCAGAGCGCGGGAACGATCATCGAGGGTTTACCGACCCTTCCCACGTGCTCCGAGCCCTGTTCGTCTATCCTCAAGCGCCTCGAAACCGGCAGCATAGTCATTCCCCTCGCCGCAAAGGAAGGCATCCCATGGGCCGGAGCCGCTACGTCATCACCGAACCGGAAAAACCCCACTTTCTCACCTGCACATTGATGGAATGGTTGCCACTGTTCATACGGCCCTATCTCGTTGATCACCTGCTCGGGTGCTGGCGCTATCAGCAAACCCATCAAAACTTGCAGTTGTTCGGTTATGTCGTTCTGGAAAACCATCTGCATTTCGTTGCCCAAGCGCCGAATCTGAGCAAGTGCTTGTGTCAGTTCAAATCCTTTACGGCGCGCCAGATCATCAACGACCTACAGAGCAAGGGCGCTGAGCGAGCATTGCAACGCCTGCGGTTCAGCAAGCGAGCGCATAAGCAGGACAGGGTCTATCAGCTCTGGCAAGAAGGCTCACATGCGGAGCAAATCTATAGCGAAGCGGTAATGCGCCAGAAACTGGATTACATCCATTTCAACCCAGTGAAGCGCGGGTATGTGGAGTTACCGGAGCATTGGCGCTACTCCAGTGCACGCAATTATGCGGGGATGGAGGGGTTGATTGAGATTCAGCGATGGTATTGACCGCTGTGAAGTTGGAACGCGGAGCGTCCCTGGCGGCATTCCCTCGCGGAGCGTGAGGAACGATCTTCCACAGCCTCCGCAACTTGCTCG
>NZ_JBAMDJ010000103.1:0-969 GCF_036961705.1 Pseudomonas sp. 3JA | reverse complement strand
CGGTTTCTGTCGCAAAGCCGATCGTGGGTGTTGATGTCGCCAAAGATGAGTTGGTGATTTATCACGCAGAAACAGATCGACTGGAAGCGATCCCCAACACCAAGGCAGCGATCAAAAAGTGGCTCAAGGAATTGTCCGCGCCAGTGGATGTCGCCATCGAAGCCACCAATATCTATCATCAGGAATTCGCCGACCTGGCTTATGCGCAAGGCTGTGTGATCTACATGATCGGCGGCTACGAGCTCAGCCATTACCGCAAAGGTGTGAAAGTTCGCGCTAAAACCGATGCGCTGGATGCTCGGTTGTTGGCTCGCTACTTGAACAACGAAGGCCACCAGTTGCACCCGTGGACCCCGCCATCGCCCTTGTATTGCCGGCTTATAAGCCTCTTCCGGCGTCGGGCAGCCTTGGTCCAGGCGCGTGTCAGCCTCAAGCAAAGTTGGTCCAACGAACCGTTGCTCAAAAGGGCCTTTGAGAACCAGATAAAGGCCATGCAACGACTGGAGATCTTGCTCGAGAAAACAATCCAGACGCAGTTGGAAGCCGCTGGCTTGGGCGCTCAGCTCAAGCGTTGCATGAAAGTCGAAGGCATTGGCCTGTTGAACGGTGCCCGTTTGCTCACGTCGTTTCAGCGTGGGGATTTCAGAAATGCCGATGCCTTCATCGCTTTTCTGGGCCTAGACCTGCGTATATCGGACTCAGGGAAAAAGAAGGGACGCCGCTGCCTGTCTAAGCGAGGTGACCCAGAGGCCCGTCGATTGATGCATAACGCCGCGATGTCGGCGAGGCGCACAGCGGCATGGAAGGGTTTTTATGAGGCACTAAGGGCCCGGGGGCTCAGCACAACCGAAGCATTAGTAGCACTGGCCCGCAAGCTTGCCCGAGTGGTATTCGCCCTGCTGAAGAACCAGAGCGAATACTTACCGAAAGGCATTTAGGGGGTAGCCCTGCACCATAGAATCTCCCACA
>NZ_JBAMDJ010000102.1:0-1059 GCF_036961705.1 Pseudomonas sp. 3JA | reverse complement strand
TTCTTCAGCAAACTGCCGTGCATGCTGGTGGGCGGCGCGGTGTCCATGGCCGCCAGCAGCGCGGCGAACGCGGCCGCCAACGCCGCCATGGGTTCGTCGAACCCGGTGCACGCCGCCACCGGGGCCAAAGTGCTGGGCGCTGACGAGGACCTGGATTTCGTCTTGCCCGGCATCCTGCCGATTGACTGGCAGCGCGTCTACAACAGCCGTGACGAACGTCGCGACAGTTTGTTCGGTGCCGGGTGGAGCGTCGCCTACGAAGTCCAGGTGGAAGTCCAGCCTCATCCCGAGGGCGGCGAAACCCTGGTCTACACCGACGAACAGGGCCGGCCCATCGACATGGGTTCCATCCCCTTGGGCGGCGCGGTGTTCAGCGCTGGCGAAGGCCTGGCCGTGCGCCGCCATGTGAACGGGCAATTGCTGATCGAAAGCGAAGACGGCCTGTACCGCTTGTTCGAACCTTCGCCAGCCAACCCATCACACTTGCGCCTGAGCCAACTGGGCGACCGCAACGACAACCGCATCCACCTCGACTACGACGACGCCGGACGCCTGGTACGGCTGCGCGACACCTTCGACTTGGTGCAAGTCGAGCTGATCCGCGCAGGCGAACGCGTCACCCACATCGAGCGCCTCTACCCCGACCAATCGCGGGAAGTGCTGGTCAGCTACGCCTACGACGCGGCCAACACCCTCGCCGAAGTGCGCGACGCCAGCGGCCAGGTGCAACGGCGCTTTTGCTACGACGCCGGGCAACGGATGGTCGAGCACCAGTTGCCCAGTGGCCTGCATTGCTTCTACGAATGGGCCCTGATAGACGATCAGGAATGGCGCGTGGTCCGGCACTGGACCGACGAAGGCGACGCCTACCAGTTCGACTATGACCTCAAGGCCGGCATCACCCGCATCAGCGACAGCCTGCAACGCGTCAGCACCCGGCACTGGAACAGCCAGCACCAGATCACCCAATACACCGACAACCTCGGTCAGACCTGGCTGTTCGAATGGAACGATGAGCGCCAGATGCTCAGCGCCACCGATCCACAGGGCGGCCAGTAC
>NZ_JBAMDJ010000101.1:0-1266 GCF_036961705.1 Pseudomonas sp. 3JA | reverse complement strand
GGCAGGATCCGGCGGGTAAGGTTGGGGTGGACGAGGGGGAGCCGCGGCTGCCGATGACGGCGGAGCAGCGGCGGGCGCGGATTGATGCGTTGGGGGAGGCGAATGCTAAGAGACGGGTTGTTGCTATGGAAGAAAAATACCGTATGCACACTGTTGAAAAACACAGTTCGGAAATATCAGATGTGGCGCTCAAACAGCGTGCCATTAACGGTGCAAATCCGCACACGGGTGAAATTCCCAAAGGAGCTAATGGAAGCCTAAGTTCTCAATTTAGCAACTGGCGAATTCATTTGAATGCGCTAAATAAAGCTATGACAAGAGAAAAGCTTGGACTGGATCCGTTTACTGGTGTAGATCACAAAAATGATAGAGTTGTCAGGCAGGAATTGCCGGGAGCAGGGCGTGGCTACAAACCAAATAAAAAGGATAAGCAAAATCCTAAATTGAACGAAGATTTAAATTGGTTTGAAGTTAAGTTTGGTAAGGACGGCTTACCTTACACCGGATTTCCTATGGAGAAAAAATGATGCTGATGCACCCTTTTATAAATGAGGAGTTTGTACCTGACTTAACCTGGTTCGTTGGTCAGTTTGATGTGTATGATCGCGAAGAAACACTCGGAGCGATACTAGAGGTCTACGATCCTGAGAATAAGCGTGACAGATCAGAGTTGATTGTTAGATATGGTCTGGATTTAGATTGCCTGTCTTATAGGCATAAATATGTATTGGTTAGATTTTTGGGTGACAAGCTTAATGATCCGAATTTTGACTTTAAAAGGTTGTTTGAGATAGATGAAGATTGTGCGGGTAGCTGGCCTCGAGGGGAGTGGTATAACTTAAAAAATCCTAAAGAATTTTTTCAGGACGTTTATGTCCTGGCAAAAGAAACCTGGAAGGAAGATCTCAGAAAAGCAGCTCTTGAAGATCCATCTACTTGGTAGGCCGTTTACCATCGAACCGCTTTTGTGGCGAGGGAGCTTGCTCCCGCTGGGCTGCGCAGCAGCCCTAAAAACAACTAACTCGGTCAGCCAGATACACCGTGGCGTTGGTCAGAAGAGGGGGGCTGCTACGCAGCCCAGCGGGAGCAAGCTCCCTCGCCACAGGGTTAGCGCCAGGCGTTTGGGCTGTGGTGAATAGAGAATCCGCCTAAAGCGGCGAACTCAATCTTCCTGACACTTGATCGTCCCCACGCTCCGCGTGGGAATGCATCCCGTGACGCTCTGCGTCACCTTCAGAGGCGGAACGCAGAGCGTCCCTGGCGACA
>NZ_JBAMDJ010000100.1:0-1294 GCF_036961705.1 Pseudomonas sp. 3JA | reverse complement strand
GCGTCACTAGTGTCCGGTAAAAACTGAAGGGGGAGCTTGCTCCCCCTTGCTGTGCCTGCGTCTTAAGCAATAATCAGGTTTTTCAGACTCGATTTTCGCCCATGTTCAGCAGCACGCGATTTGCACAAATGCTCCAGGCCCTTCCTCATCAGCTCTTCAAAGCAGCCGTCAAACGCTGTGGTGCTGATCGTTACGCTAAGCAGTTCACTTCCTGGGATCTACTTATCACGCTGATTTACGGTCAGCTTGTCCAAGCTAAAAGCTTGCGCACGTTGGCGACAGCTTCACAGTCGCTGGAACCCCATCGTTATCACCTAAACGCCAAGAACATGGTGCGTTCAACCCTTTGCGATGCCTTGAGTAAGCGCAGCTCTGAACCGTTTCGCCTGGCCTGCGAGCACCTGCTTCAAGGTGTTGGTCGCAAACAGCGCAAGTCGCTCGAAGCGATGATCACCTTGATCGATTCGACCTCAATCAGCCTGCGTGGACCCGGTTTTGACGAATGGACCACCGCGACGAAAACCCGCATAACTCAAGGCCTGAAGGTGCATGTGGCAATCGATCCACGGCAAACAGCCCCGACTTACGTGAACATCACCGCCGCCAACGTCAACGATCTGAGCGATGCTCTGACCATGCCTCTTGAAGCGGGTATGACATACGTTTTCGATAAGGGTTACTGCGACTACAACTGGTGGTACCAGATCGATCAGTTGGGCTCTTTCTTCGTCACACGGCTGAAAAAAAACGCCAACCTGAAGCAGGTAGAAAGCTTGAGAAAAGACGATGCACCGGAATTCATTGAGGCAGACGAATCGGTGCTGTTCGGTAAGAAATACCTGAACACTCGACGTCCGAATCACTATCAGGATCAGGCTGTGCGCCGGATTCAGGTTCGTCGAGACGACCATGAAACGCCACTGGTGCTGGTTACCAATGACTTCTCTCGCTCAGCTGAGGAGGTCGCTGATCTGTACAAACAACGTTGGCAGATCGAGTTGTTTTTCAAGTGGATCAAGCAAAACCTCAAGTTAAAACGATATTTCGGCTTCTCCGAAAATGCCGTTCGTCTGCAGATCTACAGCGCCTTGATTACCTACCTTTTGCTGCACCTTTATCAGCACCGCTCAGGATGTTCGGGGCCTATTTCAGACTTTGCTATTAGGCTGACCCACAGCTTGTTCGAACGCCCATTGAGCATCGAACGCCTTGAAGACCGAAGGCAGAAGCGAACAGAGCTGAAGGCTACCCAAGGTAACCTTCAGCTCTGAAAAGATTTTACCGGACACTAGTG
>NZ_JBAMDJ010000010.1:0-197373 GCF_036961705.1 Pseudomonas sp. 3JA | reverse complement strand
CTTCAAGTCCTACCATACAAGTGAGCTTGGTCGCGATGGCGGCCTGACAGACGCGGCGAATTTTCCGACGAGGTTTTAAGGTTGCTGCTCGGAAGCGGAATCTCTAGCTTGTTTGGGTCGCTGCCAATCCAGCGACCGGGACTGCAAGCCCGTCGACTTCGTTAGGCGCTAGCGCCCGGGCCCACGTCTCGGGCTCCAATTGATGCAGGAGCGCCGTTATGAAAAAACATCATCCTTCTTCGCCATCAGAGAGCACCTTCCCTACAACGACCCCGATCCAGAAAAGCTCCAAGAGGCCGCAGACCGGGCACTCGATTACCATCTGGGCACCCACCCTGATCCCAATCCCAAACCCAAAACCTCAACACAAGTCTTCACCGTCATCGATACCATCGACACGGAGTGTCTCCTGGCCAATCTCAGCGAAACCCTGGCCTCGGCCAATGCCATGGTCAGTGACCTGGCGTTCGAGTTGGAGGGCTCGCAGCGGCATGTCGCGCTCGGTGTGGCGCAGATGATCGAGTTGAGTGAGCTGCTGGCCAATCGAGCGCTGGATATCGTCGACCCGCGTTAGCAGGTTGAGCCTTATTGTGATTGGGGCTGCTTCGCAGCCCAACGGGGATGAATCCCCTCGCCACAGGGTTGTGTGCCTAGTCAAAAAAACGGTGCCTGGCAGCAGCGGGGGCTTTTGTGTGGGGAGTGTAGAGGTGCAACCGGTCGGGAGCTGTTTTTTCAACTTGATTTATGCTTCTTGAAGCGCAACACTTTACGCATAAAGATATGTATAAATATATGTAACTTGATGTGCTAGGAGGTTGGTTATGGCAGCGCTATTGGAACGGGCTGATCAGGCGGTATCCGTTACCGCAATGGTCAGGAACTTCAGCGCGAAGCTCAAGGACGTCTCGAGTCGCGCAACCGAAAGACTGGTTATTTTCAAGGACAATGAGCCGGCAGCCGTGATTATTAATGTCGATGCCTATCAGGAAATGCTTGATGAACTGGAAAACCTTCGCGTCGAAGCGACAGCCCGCGAGCGGCTGCTCGATTTCGATGAGGCCAAGGCCATCAGTCATGAAGCTATGCGAGCGCGGTACGCCAAAAACGACTGAAGGAGGGGGGAATGGTTTGGGGGGTTATCTACCATCCGGAGGTTCAGGACGATCTGGATCAGTTGGGGGCGGCAGCGGTGAACCGTATCCTTGATGTCATTGAAGAGCGGATTGTCAGGGGAGAGCCGGACAAAACCGGTCAGCCGCTCAGAGCCAGCCTGGCCGGATGTCGAAGAATTCGAACGGGCGATACGCGTATCGTTTATAGAGTCGATGGGAAAGCCATTCAGGTGTTGATCGTGGCAGTCGGTGCTCGGCGAGACAAGGAAGTTTACGACGCAGCGCAGCGTCGTCTCTAAGCAACCCTCTGGATTTCCCTGGGGGCACAAGTTGTGCGAGTGCTTTGCACTTGAGCTGAGATGAATCCCCTCGCCAGAGGTGGATCCCTAAAACAAAAAAGCCCACCTTTCGGTGGGCTTCATGTTCAGCGTTCAAACATCTATCAGAACAATTTCATCTTCGGCGCTTCTTCTTTCACCGGTTCGTTCTTGCCGGTTTCGGCATTCCAGCCACCGCCCAATGCCTTGTACAGATTGACCTCGCTGGTCAGTTGCGCAAGACGGTCCGTGATCAGCGACTGTTGCGCGCTGAACAACTGGCGTTGGGCATCGAGGAAGGTCAGGTTGCTGTCGACGCCGATGCGGTAGCGACGCTCGGCCAGGCGGTAGTAGTCCTGGTTGGCGGCGACGAAGTCGGTCTGGGCCTGCAACTGTTCGTTGTAGGTCTGGCGCGCGGCCAGGCCGTCGGAAACTTCCTGGAACGCCGTTTGAATCGACTTCTCGTACTGCGCGACGTTGATGTCTTTCTGGATCTTGGCGTAGTCCAGGCTCGCTCGCAGGCTGCCGGCGTTGAAGATCGGCAGGTTGATTTGCGGCGCGAAGGTCCAGGTGCCCGAACCACCCTTGAACAGGCCGGACAGGTCCGGGCTCAGGGTGCCGGCGTTGGCCGTCAGGCTGATGCTCGGGAAGAACGCAGCCCGCGCGGCGCCGATATTGGCGTTGGCGGCCAGCAGGTTGCGTTCGGCCTGGAGGATATCCGGACGACGTTGCAGCAGGTCCGACGGCAGCCCGGCCGGCACCTCGCTGAGCAGATCATCGCTCAGCGGTTGCGAGTTCAGGTTGGCCGGCAGGCCAGTGCCGAGCAACAGGGTCAGGCTGTTTTCGTCCTGTGCGACCTGGCGAGTGTAACGGGCCAGTTGCACGCGGGCGTTTTCCACGGCGGTGCGCGCCTGGCTCAGGTCCAGGGCCGAGGCCACGCCGACTTCGGCGCTGCGCGAGGTCAGCTTGAAGCTTTGCTCATAGGCCCCGAGGGTGTCCTGGGTCAGCTTGAGCAGTTCCTTGTCGGCCTGCCAGGTCAGGTAGGCATTGGCGACGTTGGCCACCAGGCTGATCTGGGTGCTGCGGCGGGCTTCTTCGGTGGCGAAGTAGCTTTGCAACGCTTGCTCGCTCAGGCTGCGAACCCGACCGAACAAGTCCAGTTCATAGGCGCTGATGCCCAAGGTTGCCGAATACGAACTGCTGATCGCCGCTTCACCGGTTTGCGAAGCCCGTGCCGGTACCCGCTGGCGGCTGCCGGAGCCGGTGGCCGAGACGGCCGGGAACAGGTCCGCGCGCTGGATACGGTATTGGGCGGCATAGGCATCGATGTTCAGCGCCGCGACACGCAGGTCGCGGTTGTTTTCCAAGGCGACCTGGATCAGCTGTTGCAACGCCGGGTCATGGAAAAACTGTTTCCAGCCTTGCTCGGCGGCGGCCTGGCCGGGTGCATTGGCCGCCTCGTAGGCCGGCCCTTGCGGGTATTGCGCCGCGACCGGTGCTTCGGGCCGCTGATAGTCGGGGATCAGCGAGCAACCGCTGAGCACGACGGCGGCGATGGTCAGGGAGAGTAGCGACTTGCTCATTGGCCAGCCTCTTTGGAAGTTTCAGGAGTGTCGTGCTCGTCGGTATTTTTTCGACGGCCTATCGACGACACGGTCACGAAGAACAATGGCACCCAGAAGATCGCCAGGACGGTGGCGGTCAACATACCGCCGATCACACCGGTACCGATGGCGTGCTGGCTGCCCGAACCTGCACCAGTGGAAATCGCCAGTGGGACCACGCCGAGGACGAACGCCAGGGACGTCATGATGATCGGTCTCAGACGCATCCTACAGGCTTCGATGGCGGCTTCCATCAGCGTGCGGCCCTGCTCGTGAAGTTCCTTGGCGAACTCGACGATCAGGATGGCGTTTTTCGCCGCCAAGCCAATGGTTGTCAACAAGCCCACCTGGAAGTACACGTCGTTGGACAGGCCGCGCAGGCTGGTCGCCATCAGGGCACCGATGATGCCCAGGGGGACCACGAGCATGACCGCGATCGGAATCGACCAACTTTCATACAACGCTGCCAGGCACAAGAACACCATCAGCAGCGACAAGGCGTACAACGCTGGTGCCTGGGAACCCGACAGGCGTTCCTCATAGGACAGGCCCGTCCAGGAAATACCAACACCGGCCGGCAGCTTCTTGGCGATGGTTTCGACTTCGGCCATGGCTTCACCGGTGGAATAACCCGGTGCCGGGGTACCGAGGATCTCCATCGCTTCCACGCCGTTGTAACGCGCCAGTTTCGGCGAGCCGTAGACCCACTCGCCCTTGGCGAACGCAGAGAACGGCACCATGGTCCCGGCGCTGTTGCGCACGTACCACTTCTTCAGGTCCTCGGGGCTCATGCGCGAGTTCGGCTGGCCCTGGACATACACCCGCTTCACCCGGCCACGGTCGATGAAGTCGTTCACATAGTTACTGCCCAGTGCAATCGACAGGGTGTTGTTGATCTCCGAGAGCGTGATGCCCAGCGCGCTGGCCTTCTCGTCATCGATTTCCAACTGGTATTGCGGTTCGTCGTTCAGGCCGTTCGGACGTACCTGGGCCAATATCTTGCTCTGGGAGGCCATGCCCAGGAACTGGTTGCGGGCTTCCATCAGTTTTTCATGGCCGATACCGGCGCGATCCTGCAGGAATACGTCGAAACCGGTGGCGTTACCCAGTTCCATCACCGCTGGCGGTGCGAAGGCGAACACCATTGCGTCGCGGAAAGTGAAGAAGTGTTGCTGGGCGCGGCCCGCGATCTTGAACACGGTGTTATCAGCGTTACGCTCTTCCCAGGGCTTGAGCATGATGAATGCCAGGCCGGAGCTCTGGCCACGACCGGCGAAGTTGAAGCCGGTCACGGTGAACACCGAGGCTACGCCATCACCTTCGCCGCCATCCTTGCTCGGACGCAGCAGGAACTCACGCATCTTGTCCACTACCACCTGGGTACGTTCGGCGCTGGAACCGGCCGGTGTCTGTACCTGGGCAAACAGCACGCCTTGGTCTTCTTCCGGCAGGAACGCCGTCGGGATGCGGGTGAACAGCCAGACCATGCCTACCACGATGATGATGTAGGCCAGCAGGTACGGGGCCTTGTGCTTGAGCATGTTGCCCACGCCCCGTTCGTAGCTTCTGACGCCTCGGTCGAAGGTACGGTTGAACCAGCCGAAGAAGCCGCGTTTCGGCGTGCCGTGCTCACCTTTGGGGATTGGCTTGAGCATGGTGGCGCACAGGGCCGGGGTGAAAATCAGTGCCACCAGTACCGACAGGGCCATGGCCGAGACGATGGTGATGGAGAACTGCTTGTAGATCACACCGGTGGAGCCGCCGAAGAACGCCATCGGCAGCAGTACCGCCGAGAGTACCAGGGCGATACCCACCAGGGCGCCCTGGATCTGCCCCATGGATTTCTTGGTGGCTTCCTTGGGCGACAGGCCTTCTTCGCTCATCACCCGTTCGACGTTTTCCACCACGACGATGGCGTCGTCCACCAGCAAGCCGATGGCCAGCACCATGCCGAACATGGTCAGGGTGTTGATGCTGAAACCGAATGCCGCGAGGATCCCGAAGGTACCGAGCAGTACCACCGGCACGGTCATCGTGGTGATGATGGTGGCGCGGAAGTTCTGCAGGAACAGGAACATTACCAGGAACACCAAGACGATCGCCTCGACCAGGGTTTCAACCACACCCTTGATCGATTCGCTCACCACTGGCGTGGTGTCGTAGGGGAACACCACTTCCAGGCCTTGCGGGAAGAACGGCTTGAGGTCGTCGACGGTCTTGCGCAGGGCCTTGGCCGTGTCGAGGGCGTTGGCGCCAGTCGCCAGCCGCACTGCCAGGCCGGAAGCCGGGGCGCCATTGAACTGGGCGTTGATGCTGTAGTTCTCACCGCCCAAGGCAACATCGGCCACGTCGCCGACACGCACTTGCGAGCCGTCCGGGTTGACCTTGAGCAGGATTGCCTTGAACTGCTCGGCGGTCTGCAAGCGGGTCTTGCCGATAATAGTGGCGTTCAGTTGCTGGCCGGGCATGGCCGGCAGGCCGCCGAGCTGGCCGGAGGCGATCTGGACGTTCTGCGCGGTAATCGCCGTGCTCACATCCACCGGGGTCAGGTTGAAATTGTTCAGCTTGGCCGGGTCGAGCCAGATCCGCATCGCGTATTGGGCGCCGAAGACCTGGAAGTCACCGACACCAGCGGTACGCGAGATCGGGTCCTGCATGTTGGATACGATGTAGTTGGACAGGTCTTCCCGGGTCATGCTGCCGTCGCGCGACACCACGCCAATGACCATCAGGAAGTTTCTCACTGACTTGGTCACGCGGATGCCCTGTTGCTGCACTTCTTGCGGCAGCAGCGGGGTGGCCAGGTTCAGCTTGTTCTGGACCTGGACCTGCGCGGTATCGGAGTTGGTGCCTTGCTCGAAAGTGGCAGTGATGGTCATGCTGCCGTCGGAGTTACTTTCCGACGATACATAACGCAGGTTGTCGATGCCGTTGAGCTGTTGCTCGATCACCTGCACCACGGTGTCCTGCACGGTTTGCGCGGATGCGCCCGGGTAGGTCACCTGGATCGCAATGGCCGGCGGCGCAATGCTCGGGTACTGGTTGATCGGCAACTTGAGGATCGATAGAGCCCCGACCAGCATGATCACCAGGGCGATCACCCAGGCGAAAATCGGACGGTCGATAAAGAATTTCGACATGGTTTACTCCCCTTTGCCGCCGGCGGCTTTATCAGCTGCCTGTGCGGGGGCCGGGTTCTTGGTATCGATGTTAGTGGCTTCGGTGGCTTTGACTTCCACGCCAGGGCGTACGAACTGCAACCCTTCGGTGATCACGCGATCGCCGGCCTTGAGCCCGTCTTCGATCAGCCATTGGCTGCCGACGGTACGGCTGGCCTTGAGTTGACGCAGTTCGACCTTGTTGTCAGCGCCAACGACCAAAGCGGTCGGCGTGCCCTTGAGGTCACGGGTCACGCCTTGCTGTGGCGCCAGGATGGCTGCGCTGTTCACACCGGCCTGCAATTGGGCGTGGACGAACATGCCCGGCAGCAGGGTGTGGTCAGGGTTGGGGAACACGGCGCGCAAGGTCACCGAACCGGTGGTCTGGTCAACCGACACTTCGGAAAATTCCAGCTTGCCCTCGTGTGGGTACAGGCTGCCATCTTCCAGGGTCAGCTTGACCATGGCGGCGTTATCGCCGGCCTTTTGCAGACGGCCGCTTTCCAGCTCTCGGCGCAGTTGCAGCAACTCGACCGAACTCTGCGTCACGTCGACGTAGATCGGGTCCAGTTGCTGGATGGTTGCCAGGGCGTCGGTCTGACCATTGCTCACCAGCGCGCCTTCGGTGACCGAGGAACGGCCGATGCGGCCAGAGATGGGCGCGTAGACTTTGGTGTAGCGCACATTGATCTGGGCAGTTTGCAGATTGGCTTCCGACTCCAGGCGGTTGGCCACGGCGGTGTCGTATTCCTGCCGGCTGACGGCCTGTTCGTCCACCAATTGCTTGTAGCGATCGGCGATCGACTTGGTGGACCGCAGGTTGGCCTCGGCGCTTTTCAGGGTCGCTTCGTACACGGCCGGATCGATCTGGTAGAGCTGCTGGCCGGCCTTGACGTCAGCACCTTCCTTGAACAGGCGCTTGAGAATGATGCCGTTGACCTGTGGCCGTACTTCCGCGACGCGGAACGCGCTGGTGCGCCCTGGAAGCTCCGACGTCAGGGTGAAGGGCTGGGTCTTGAGGGTTACAACGCCGACCTGAGGAGGCGGAGGAGCAGGTGCAGCCTCTTCCTTTTTACATCCGCTGAGCAGCGATGCCAGGGCGATGGCAGTAACCAGGGCAGTAACAGCTGGCTTGAATTGCATGGAAATCCTCGGGTCCAGGCGCGCAACGGGCGCACTCGAAAGGTGGAAGGTGGAAAAAGAGCAAGATAAGCAATTAGTAGGATGCTAAGAAATATACTTACGTACATGGTTGTTTGTAAACAGCCAAATTGCGTACCATCCGTATTTACAAAAGCCTGACAAAGGCATTCGGAGGTCGGGGACGCGCATCGAGAAACGCCGCCTCACATCTACCTGATCCTTACGCATTGTTGATGCATCCTGATTGAGGTGTTTACTGCCATGGTCCGTCGTACCAAAGAGGAAGCCCTGGAGACTCGCAGCCAGATTCTCGAAGCGGCCGAAAAAGCCTTCTTCGAGCGGGGCGTGGCTCGCACGACGCTGGCCGATATCGCGACCCTGGCCGGTGTGACGCGTGGCGCCATCTATTGGCATTTCAGCAACAAGGCGGACCTGCTCCAGGCCATGCTCGATACCTTGCATGAGCCGCTCGATGACCTGGCCCGCGCCAGTGAGAATGAAGAGGAACTTGACCCGCTGGGCTGTACTCGCAAGCTGCTGGTGCAATTGTTTCAGCAAGTTGCCCTGGACCCGAAGACCCGACGCATTAATGAAATTCTGTTCCATAAGTGCGAATTCACCGATGAAATGTGCGATTTACGCCAGCAGCGGCGCCAGGTCAGTCTCGACTGCAACGTGCGTATCGTGCTGTCGTTGAGCAATGCAATGAAGCGCGGTCAGTTGCCGGATGACCTGGATCCCGAAAGGGCGGCGATTGCCATCCACGCCTACATCGACGGCATTCTCTACCAATGGCTACTGGCGCCCGACAGCTTCGCGCTGGCCGCTGAGGCTGAGCGCTGGGTCGACATCGGGCTGGATATGCTGCGCCTGAGCCCCAGCCTGCGCAAATGAAACAAAATGCGTAATTGCATCGGTTTGTGTCAATAGCTGATCGGGGAAGACACTTATCCCTCGGAGTCCTTTTAGATGAAGCACAGGCGCCATGCAGGCACCTGTGCGGGTGAATGTCAGCCTGTTACCGCCCCTTGGACTATTCGATAATCAGGCGCACGGTATAGCTGAAGGGTGGTTCGAGCATTTTCTGGGAAATTTCCGACCGGCAGGTGTATTCGCCATTGCCGGTATATGCGGTTCTGCTTTTCCAGTTTGGCCTGTAGCTGGGCTCCAGGACGCCAAAACCAATGGGGGCTTCAAACAGGGTTTGCATCTGACAGCCAAAGTTGAAGTTGCTCATTTGATAGGACAGAACCAGTTCAATGGGTTTGATCTTTCTCAGGGTCGGTTGCCAGCCAGCAGCGGGGTAGGTAAATCTCCTGTTATGGACGAAATACAATTCTCCGACTGTTTTGGCGGGGATGTCATGAGTGCTGAAGGAAAAGTCCGGGGGCATGGGCAGCTCACTTAGAGCGTTGGTCATTTCCAAAGTGTTTGAAGTGTTGTTGATGATCTCCACGGTGATGGCTGTGTTGGCCAGGCTGGTGGCGACGGCTACGGGCCCCAGGAGCAGGCCGAGAATCAGGTTTTTCATCATATTTATTGTCATATGTCTCTCATGAATGCGAGGCTCGCTAAAGCCTGCATAAAATTATTAGGCGTGATTGAACTTGCTGAAGTAAGTGTTTTTTAAAGGGTTGAAGTTGCTTGCTGAAATAATAGAGGTCGATTGAGTCCGTTCAATGGATGGTTGTTGTGCGGGCTTATTATTAGCCCTGTTGAATCTATTAATCCATGATAAGTCAGCGTTGTGTTGTTATTGGATATTTCGACTTCTGGAAGGTTTGTTGGAGTTAAAGTTTGCAGATATAAAAAAGCCCCGGCTCTTTCGAGTCGGGGCTTTTTTACATAGTTGGGTTTTTCGAATTACATCACGGGATAGTCGATATAACCCACTGGGCCTTTCCCATAGAACGTTTCCGGATGCGCCTCGTTCAGCGGTGCATCGGCTTTCAAGCGTGCCGGCAGGTCCGGGTTGGCAATGAACGGCACGCCGAAGGCAACGGCATCGGCCTTGCCCTCGGCCAGCCAGGCATTGGCGCTGTCCTTGGTGAAGCGTTCATTGGCGATGTACGGGCCGCCGAAAGCTTGCTTGAGTTGCGGGCCGATGCTGTCGTCGCCTTCCTTCTCACGGGAGCAGATAAAGGCGATGCCACGCTTGCCCAGTTCCCGGGCCACGTAGCTGAAGGTTTCCAGGCGATTTTCGTCGCCCATGTCATGGGAATCGGCGCGTGGTGCCAGGTGCACACCCACCCGGCCGGCGCCCCAGACTTCGATGGCCGCGTCGGTCACTTCCAGCAGCAGGCGGGCACGATTTTCCAGGGAGCCGCCGTATTGGTCGGTGCGCTGGTTGGTGCTGCTCTGCAGGAACTGGTCGAGCAGGTAGCCGTTGGCACCGTGGATTTCCACACCGTCGAAGCCGGCGGCCTTGGCGTTCTCGGCGCCGACGCGGTACGCCTCGACGATGTCGGCGATTTCAGCGGTTTCCAGTGCGCGTGGGGTCGGGTAGTCAGCCAGCGGACGCACCAGGCTCACGTGGCCCTTGGGCTGGATCGCGCTGGGCGCCACCGGGGTTTCGCCGTTCAGGTACGACGGGTGGGAGATCCGGCCCACGTGCCACAGTTGCAGGAAGATCTTGCCGCCGGCGCCGTGGATCGCCTTGGTGACGTTGGACCAGCCGCGCACCTGGTCGTTGGACCAGATGCCCGGGGTGTCCGGGTAGCCCACGCCCATCGGCGTGACCGAGGTCGCTTCGCTGAGGATCAGGCCGGCGGAGGCGCGTTGCACGTAGTACTCGGCCATCAGCGCGTTGGGCACGCGGCCCGCGTCGGCGCGGCAGCGGGTGAGCGGGGCCATGATGATGCGGTTTTTCAACTCGATGTCGCCGAGTTTGATGGGGTCGAAAATAGTCGCCATGAAATACAAACCTCGAAAGTGGAAGGGGTTAGAAGTCAGTGAGTGGCTGGAGCCAGCTCGGCATTGCCGCCCTGGCGGAAGGTGATGAGGGTGACCAGCAGCGCCAGCACGGCCAGCGCGCCGGCGGCCAGGGGCACGGAGGTCAGGCCCAGGCCGTGGTCGATGACGCTGCCGCCGACCCAGGCGCCCAAGGCGTTGCCGATGTTGAAGGCGCCGATGTTCAACGTGGAAACCAGGTTGGGCGCGGCCTTGCCAAAGGTCACCACGTTGACCTGCAGGGCCGGTACGGCAGCGAAGCAGGCGGTGGCCCAGAGGAACAGGGTGATTTCGCTGGGGATCAGCGCCACGCTGGTCCAGCTCAATACGGTGGACACCACGGCCATGGTGAGGAAGACGCCCATCAGCGTGTTCGCCAGGCTCTTGTCCGCCAGCTTGCCGCCGATGATGTTGCCCAGGGTCAGGCCCAGGCCGATCAGCACCAGGGTCCAGGTCACGCCGCGAGGCGATACGCCGGTCACTTCACCCAACAGTGGGGCGACATAGGTGAACAGGGTGAACACTGAGGCGGAGAACAGCGCGGTCATGCTCAGGGATAGCCACAGTCCGGCGCCCTTGAGCGCGACCAGTTCCGAGCGCATGTCGAGTTTTTCTTCATCGCGTTTGGCCGGCAGGAAGCGGATCAGGCCGATCAGCGCAATTACGCCAATGACAGTCACTGCCCAGAAGGTCGAACGCCAGCCGGCTTCCTGGCCCAATGCGGTGCCCAGCGGTACGCCGAGCACGTTGGCCAGGGTCAGGCCGGTGAACATCAGGGCCACGGCCGAAGCACGCTTGTTGGGTGCCACCAGACCGGCGGCCACCACCGAACCGATACCGAAGAACGCGCCGTGGCACAGGGCCGTGACGACCCGGGCAAACATCAGCACGTTGTAGTCGCTGGCGATGGCGCAGAGCAGGTTGCCGATGATGAAAATTCCCATCAACACCACCAGGGCGGCCTTGCGCGGCAACCGGGCGGTGGCCAGGGCCATGAACGGCGCACCGATGGCCACGCCCAGGGCGTAGCCGGTCACCAGCCAGCCGGCGCCAGGAATCGACACGCCCAGGTCGGCCGCCACATCGGGCAACAGGCCCATGATGACGAACTCAGTGGTGCCGATGGCGAAGGCGCTCAGGGCCAGGATCAGGAGTGAGAGGGGCATGATGGGTCCTTGTCGGGTCAGAGCTCTTGGCTCATTTGCTTGAGGAACTGCTGGATCACTTCCTCGTTGCGCTTGAAGAAGTGCCATTGGCCGACCTTCTGGCTGGTGATCAGCCCCGCCCGTTGCAACACCGCCAAGTGCGCAGACACCGTGGATTGCGACAGGCCACAACGCTGGTCGATCTGCCCGGCGCAAATGCCGAATTCGTGGTTGTGCAACTGTTCCGGGAACTGGACCTTGGGGTCTTTGAGCCAGTTGAGGATGTCTCGCCGTACTGGGTGCGCCAGGGCTTTTATTATTTCGTCGAGGTCAAGGGGCATGGTGGCAGCTCGTGATGAGTAAAACGCTATATCGCGATGGAGCGAACCTTAAATCGTTATTTCGCGATATACAAATATGGATTTGATCTGGAAGCCGAACAAATCGCTATATCGGGTTATAACGATATGGACTCGGCGGTGCTAAGCTGCGGGTCATGAACTATCTCGCGCACCTTCACCTCGGCGGCCCTGGCCGGGAACAACTGCTCGGCAGCCTCTACGGCGACTTCGTCAAAGGCCCGCTGCAAGGGCTCTACGACCCACGGATCGAAGCGGCGATTGCCCTGCATCGGCGCATCGACATGTACACCGATCGCCATCCCCTGGTGGACATTGCCCTGTCGCGCTTTTCCACGGTGCGACGGCGCTACGCCGGGATCGTGCTGGACGTGTTTTTCGACCACTGCCTGGCCCGGGACTGGGCGTTGTACGGCGAAGGGCCGCTGGTGGATTTCACTGCCCGGGTGTACCAGGTACTCGGCACCGAACCGCAGCTGCCGGGGCGCCTGGCACAGATCGCGCCGTACATGGCGGCGGATGACTGGCTGGGGTCTTATCGGGAATTCGAAGTGTTGGGGCAGGTGCTGCGCGGCATTTCCCGACGCCTGTCCCGGCCCGAGGAACTGGCCGGGGCGATGAAGGAGTTGATCGAGCTCTATGAGCCGCTGAGCGAAGATTTCCGGCTGTTCTATCCGCAGTTGCAGGATTTTGCGCTGAATCAAACCACGCCGCAGGTCTAATTGTGGGAGCGAGCTTGCTCGCTCCCACAGGGGGCTGCGCAGAGATCCGGATCAGGCCGCAATCGCAGCAGGTCGCATCGGCGCTTGCTGTTTCTCTGGAAGCGCCCCGAACAGCGCCTTGTGCACCGCCTGCTGCGCCTGGAATGCTAGCGCGGCGCGTTCCTGGCCGTGGCAGGCAATCGGTTCCAGCAGATGGATTTCCACCTCACCCCTATCATTGGCAAACAAGCGCATCAAGTGCGACAGCAGATCATCATCGCCAATGAACGGCGCCAGTGAATCCGGTTCACCGTTGCGCAGGTAACGAATCGCCACCGGCTGCAACGCCACATCGGCGTCAATGGCGGCGGACAGCAAGCGCCCGTGGAACGTGCGCAAGGAGCGGCCATCGGTGGTGGTGCCTTCCGGGAACATCAACAGCGGATGGGCCTGTTCCAGGTGGCGGCTCATTTGTTTGCGGATCAACTGGCTGTCACCCGAACCGCGTCGGATAAACAGGCTGCCGGCCTTGGCTGCCAGCCATCCGGCCACCGGCCAGGTGCGCACTTCGGCCTTGGACAGGAACGACAGCGGCGTGAGCATGCCCAGCAACGGAATGTCGGTCCAGGACACGTGGTTGCTGACCCACAGCATCGGCCGTTGCGGCAATTGGCCGTGGACGGTGACTGAAAAGGGCAGGGCGCGGCTCAGCCGTGCCATGAAGAACCGCGACCAGCGCTGGCGACGGACCATCGAGTTGGCGATTCCTGCACGTTCGAACAGGCCGAACACGCTGGCCATGCTCAGGCCCAGCGCCACCACCAGCAATACTCGCGCGATTCGCGCGTACACCCGCAGCCGGCTCATCAGACCGCTGCCTTGAAGTGGCGAGCGTAGCGCGGGCAGAGCTCGTCGCGCTTGAGCAGGATGAACACGTCGGCCACCTGGAAGTCCTCGTCCCAGCACGGCTCGCCGCAAATCTTCGCGCCCAGGCGCATGTAGGCCTTGAGCAGTGGCGGCATCTCGGCGATGACGTTGGAGGGCACGTCCAGGGTCGGCAAGGGTTTTTTCGGCACGGCTTGCAGGTGTTCGGTGCACAGATAGCGCTCGCGCAGGCGCTGCATGATCGCCTGGGCCTGGATACCGCCGTCCTGCATCGGAATGCTCGCGCAGCCCATCAGGTAGCTGTAGCCGCCTTCGTTCAGGACTTCGGCCAGTTCGCCCCAGAGCACCGCGATGGTGCCACCGTTGCGGTAGGCCGGGTCGACGCAGGTACGGCCGATTTCCAGGATCGGGCCCTTGAGATGGACCAGGCCGTGGAGGCTGAATTCTTCTTCGCTGTAGAACCGACCCAGGCTGCTGGCGGCCTGGTGGTCGAGCAGGCGCGTGGTGGCCACGAGGCGGCCGGTGTTCAGGTCGCGTACGCCGATGTGGGCGCAGTGAACATCATAGTCATCCATGTCCAGACCCATTTCCGCGCCCTTGAGCTTGGCGTTGAATTCGCCGCTGAAGACGTTGAAACGCAGGGCCTGTGCTTCTTGCAAGGCTTGGGCGCCGATCAGGCGTTCGGCTTGCAGGCGGCGTTCATTGCCGGTGTCGCTGATGCGGGCGATCTGGGTCATAGCGAATCTCCGTGCGGGCTGTTCAGTTGCAGCCAATCGACTTTCTTTATGCAGCTATGTTGTGCAAAGTCAGGCTATGTAGCCCCGGTGTCATCGCCATGAAGCTTTGGTGATGCTTATATGACAGCCCTCGAGGAGCCTCTTATGCCCTGGCAAACCCTGATCGAACGTGGCGAGCGCCTGCCGGCCCATCCGGACCTGGCCGAAGGTTATTCAGCGTTGTTGCAACGCCTGGGACCGGTGACGCCGTTCGAGCTGGCCGTAACCGGTGCGCGGTTGATGGCGACACCGGGGCTGGCGTTCCTGGTGGGGTATCAGGCGGCGCTACGGGTGCTTTGGCCCAGTGCGCCCCAGAGCCTCGGCGCCTTGTGTGCCACCGAACAGCGCAGCCTGCGCCCGGCGGACATGCACACCCGTCTCGACGACTTGCGCCTGAGTGGACGCAAGGATTTCGTTACCGCCGGCGACGCCGCCGAGTGGCTGTTGATTGCCGCTCGCTGCGAAGCTCCCGGTGAAACGCCACGGCTGAATCTGGCCGTGGCCTATGCGGGCGAGCCCGGCATAACCCTGGAAAAGCTGCCCGCCATTGCCCTGATGCCGGACATCAGCCATGGCCGCGTGCTGCTCGACGGCGCGCTGTGCGAGTTGCTGGCCGGTGATGGCTGGGACGCCTACGTCAAACCGTTTCGCACCCTGGAAGACCTTTATGTGCTCAGTGCGATGACCGCCTGGTTGTATGGCGTCGGGCAGGAATGTGCCTGGCCCCAGGCGTTGCAATTGCGCCTGCTGGCGTTGCTCGCCGGCTGCGCGGAGGTGAGTCGCCACAACCCTTCCAGCCCTGCCGGGCATGTGCTGTTGGGCGGGTTGTTCGCCCAGTTCCAAGGGCTCGATGGCGAACTCGACGCTGCCCTGGCCGCCGGGCCTGCGGCGTGGCGCGACATGTGGACGCGGGATAAAGGCGTGATGGAGATTGCGGCAGGGGCGCGGGCCAAGCGGTTGGCCAAGGCGTTGGGCTAGCCCTTCAAACGACCACCGGGCGACTACACAAACTCAAATTGTCATCAAGTCTGCATAGGCTCTGAAGGTTCAACCCTGCGAGCCCCAAGCATGTCCAAAGGCTGGTTCCTGATCCCGCTGCTGATACTCACCCTGAGCGTCCAGGCCGAAGACTGGCCCGGCGAGCAATGGCCAACCGGCCCGACTCCCAGTGGCCCGGCCATCGAAGCCTTGGAACAATACGTCTTCCCTCCCCGGGACGATGCCAGCCGCGAGGGCATCCGCACCGACGCGCTGCTGGTGATCCAGGACGGTCGGCTGGTCTACGAACGCTACGCCGGACCGACCACCGCCGAGACGACGCACCTGACCTGGTCCATCAGCAAGAGCCTGCTGGCGACGTTGTTCGGCGTGGCCTACGGTGAACAGCGCTTTGCCCTGGACGATCCGGCAACCAAGTACTACCCACCCCTGAACCGGCACCCGCGCCTGACCCTGGCCGATCTTTTCCACTGGGCATCTGGCCTGGACTGGCAGGAGGACTATGAATACGCGCCACTCAAGTCCTCGGTGGTGGCGATGCTCTACACCCGCGGGCGTCATGACATGGCGGCGTTTACCGCGCGCCATGAAAGTTTCAGCCGCCCAGGGCAGGCGTTTCGTTATTCCAGCGGCGACAGCAACCTGCTGGCGGCCGCGCTGAAAAACATCGTCGGCCCGCAACGCTATCCCGAATACCCCTGGACGGCCTTGTTCGAACCCCTGGGCATCCGCCATGCCACCTGGGAAACCGACGCCAGCGGCACGTTCGTGGGATCGTCCTATGCCTACCTCACCGCGCGGGACCTGGCGCGTGTCGGGTTGCTGATGCAACGGGACGGTCGCTGGGGCGAACGGCAACTGGTCCCCACAGAGTGGGTCGCCTTCAATCGCGAACCTTTCGCCCACTTCCAGGCCGGCCAGGACGAAGCCGTACCCGGCGGGCATTGGTGGCTCAACCGCGCCACCGATCCGGCCATCCATCCTTGGCCCGATGCGCCGCCGGATACCTTTGCCGCGCTGGGTCATTGGGGCCAGGCGCTGTACGTCATCCCCAGCGCCAAACTGGTGATCGTGCGCTACGGCGACGACCGCGACGGCAGCTATCGCCATAACGAACTGCTCAAGCGCGCCATGGCGGCGTTTGTCGGGAGAGGGCAGCCATGAAGCGCAAGATCCTGCTTACCTTGCTGTCGGTGCTACTCATTGTCCTGCTCGGTTGGGTCTGGCTGGAGCGGGTGGCATTGCGGGCCTTCCCCGACATCATCAGTGCCTACACCGCCAAGGAATACTGCTCGTGCCGCTATGTGATGGAGCAACCGGCGGACTATTGCCGTGGCTATGTGAAGCAGGCGGTGCCCATCAGCGACTTTCTCGAAACCGCTGAAGCGAAACGCATTACCGTCAGCGGGTTGGGACGTAGCCACAGTGCGCGGTGGATGGGCGCGCGGATGGGGTGTCGGTTGGAGCCTTGAGATGGGCCTGCAACGACCGCTGTTGTGGCGAGGGAGCTTGCTCCCGCTCGAGTGCGCAGCGCTCGCAAAGCTTTAACCTGTCGCGATGTTGGGGCTGCTTCGCAGACCAGCGGGAGCAAGCTCCCTCGCCACGGAGGTATGTGGCGAGCAGGACAGTTGTTGAAACAGACAGTTTGCAAGCGCCCTCGGCGCGGTTAAGGTTCGCCACAAGTTTATGTGCCCTGCGAGTGTGTATGTTCAAGCGGTTTTTCCCTCACGCTGCCGTCAGCTTGCTGCTGGCCGGCGCCGCGTTGCCAGCCCAGGCCGACTGGTACCTGGACGGCGAGTCGTCGCGGCTGTCGTTTATCAGCAGTAAAAATGGCAACGTCTCCGAGGTCCAGCGGTTCCTGGTGCTGCACGGTCAGGTCCAGCCCGAGGGCTTGGCACGCCTGGAAGTGGAGCTGGAATCCATCAACAGTGGCATTCCCCTGCGCGATGAGCGCATGCGGGCCGAGCTGTTCGAGATCAAGCAATTTGCCGACGCCACTGTCACCGCCAAGATCGACCTGGCACCGATCCAGGACCTGGCCAACGGTGCGCAGTTGGAATTGCGCCTGCCGCTGACGGTGAACCTGCACGGCAAGCAGCACGAATACAACGTCGAACTGCTGGCGACGCGCTTGGATGAGCGCCGCTTCCAAGTGGTGACCCTGGAACCGGTGGTGCTCAACGCGGCGGATTTCGATCTGGCGCCGGGGCTGGAAAAGCTGCGAAACCTGGCCGGGTTGTCGGCCATCAGCCTCTCGGTGCCGGTGAATGCGGTGCTGATTTTCACGGCGCGCTGACATGAGCGGCGCGGTTTTTCCCTGGCGTGAAGGCAATCGCTTCGAGCTGTTGATCGATGGCCCGCAGTTCTTCCCGCGTATGCTGGTGGAAATCGCTCGAGCCCAGGAACAGGTCGAGCTGGAACTCTATCTGGTGGAAGCGGGCGCTTGCGCCGAGGCGATGGTCCAGGCACTGGTGCAGGCCGCCGAGCGTGGCGTTCGCGTGCGGTGCCTGTTCGATGACTATGGCAGCCTGGCGTTCACCCTGGCCCTGCGCAAGCGTCTGACCGAGGCTGGGGTGGAGTTGCGTTTCTACAATCGCCTGAGCTGGCGCCGCTGGGTGCGCAACCTTTACCGGGATCACCGCAAGCTGCTGTTGGTGGACCAACGCCTGGCCGTGGTCGGCGGCACCGGGGTGACCGATGAATTCTGGAACCCCCTCGACGACCGCAGTGAGTGGCACGAAGTGATGGTGGAAATCGTCGGCCCGCTGGTGCTCGACTGGCAGTTGCTGTTCGACCGCCAGTGGCTCGCCAACCGCCATCGGCGAGCGTGGAAACCGGCGTCCAACTTCGGCTTGCCGCGCCTGCCGCGGGTACCGCCGGTGGGCGAGGGCATGGGGCGGGTGGCGTATGCCGACGCGCGCCAGCATCGCGACATCCTGCAATCGCTGTCGCGGGCATTGAACAGCAGCCAGAAGCGCATCTGGATGGCGACGCCGTATTTCCTGCCGACCTGGAACGTGCGCCGCTCCTTGCGCAAGGCCGCCGCCCGCGGCATTGACGTGCGCCTGCTGCTGACCGGCCCGCGCACCGATCACCCGTCCGTGCGCTACGCCGGGCACCGTTACTACCCGCGATTGCTCAAGGCCGGCGTGCAGATTTTTGAATACCAGCCGTGTTTCCTGCACCTGAAGATGGTGCTGGTGGACGACTGGGTCAGCATCGGCTCCTGCAACTTCGATCACTGGAACCTGCGCTTCAACCTGGAAGCCAACCTCGAAGCCTTGGACTCCAGGCTCAGCAGTGCAGTGGCCGCCAGTTTCGAGCGGGACTTCACCCAGAGCCTGCAAGTCAGCCTCGACGCCTGGCAGCGTCGGCCGCTGTGGAAGCGCTTCAAGCAGCGGGTGTGGGGGCTGGTGGATCGGGTGGTGGTGAACCTTCTGGATCGACGCGGTTAGGCTCACTGCAAGCCCTTGTGAGAGCGGGCTTGCTCGCGAAGGGGGCATAACAGTCAGCATCTTCGTTGGCTGTTAACCGCTTTCGCGAGCAAGCCCCACATGGGTTTTTCGGGGCCTGAAACTCAGAGCAACTCAAAACTCTGCTGCTTCACGTCCTGGGAATCCAGGCCGATCTGTACGTTGAACTTGCCCGGTTCAGCCGCGTACTTGAGTTGGGCGTTGAAGAATTTCAGGTCGTCCTCGGTGATGGTGAAGTGGATGACTTTCTTCTCGCCGGCCTTGAGCATCACCTTGCGGAAGTTCTTCAGTTCCTTCACCGGGCGAATGATCGAGCCGGTCACGTCCTGGATGTACAGCTGCACCACCGTTTCGCCGTCACGCTTGCCGGTGTTTTCCAATGTCACGCTGGCATCGAGCTTGCCGGTCTTGTTCAGCGTGGTCGACGACAGGGCCATGTCCGACAGGCTGAACTCGGTGTAGCTCAGGCCGTAGCCGAACGGATAGAGCGGGCCGGTGGTGTCATCGAAATACTGCGAGGTGTAGTTGCCCGGCTTGCCCGGCGTGAATGGCCGACCGATGCTCAAGTGGTTGTAGTAGGTCGGAATCTGCCCCACCGAGCGTGGGAAGGTGATGGGCAGTTTGCCCGATGGGTTGTAGTCACCGAACAGCACGTCCGCGATGGCGTTACCGCCTTCGGTGCCGCTGAACCAGGTTTCCAGGATCGCATCGGCCTGCTGCTTTTCTTCCAGCAACGACAGCGGACGGCCATTCATCAGCACCAGCACCAGCGGCTTGCCGGTGGCCTTCAGGGCTTTGATCAGCTCGCGTTGGCTGGCAGGAATGTTCAGCTCGGTACGGCTCGACGATTCATGGGACATGCCACGGGACTCGCCTACGGCGGCCACCACCACATCGGCATCCTTGGCGGCTTTTACCGCTTCGTCGATCAGCACCTGGGCCGGACGTGGGTCGTCCACCACTTCCGGGGCATCGAAGTTGAGGAAGTTCAGGTAGTCGAGCACCTTCTTGTCGCCGGTGATGTTGGCGCCACGGGCGTAGATCAGCTTCGAGTCAGCGCCCAGGGCGCGGGTCATGCCATCGAACAGGGTGACCGATTGCGCAGGACGCCCGGCGGCGGCCCAACTGCCCATCATATCGATCGGTGCCTTGGCCAGCGGACCGACCAGGGCGATCTTCGCGGTCTTCTTCAGGGGCAGGGTCTGGTTGCGATTTTCCAGCAGGACCAGGCTGCGGCGCGCCACGTCACGGGCGTCGGCGCGGTGCATGCGGCTCTCGGCGTAGGTGTCGACCGGGTCGTCCTCGGCCTTGCCGATGCGCAGGTACGGGTCCTTGAACAGGCCCATGTCGTATTTGGCCGCGAGCACTTCCCGTACGGCGTTATCGATGTCGCTCTGCTCGATTTCACCAGCCTTGAGCAACCCTGGCAGTTCCTTGCCATAGAGCGAATCGTTCATGCTCATGTCGATGCCGGCCTTGATCGCCAGTTTTGCCGCTTCGCGACCGTCCTTGGCGACGCCGTGCTTGATCAGTTCGAAAATGGCGCCATGGTCACTGACCGCCAGGCCCTTGAACCCCCACTCCTTGCGCAGCAGGTCGTTCATCAGCCAGGTGTTGGCGGTCGCCGGCACGCCGTTGATGGAGTTCAGCGCGACCATCACCCCACCGGCACCCGCGTCGATGGCGGCGCGGTAGGGTGGCAGGTAGTCCTGGTACATTTTCAGCGGACTCATGTCCACGGTGTTGTAGTCCCGGCCGCCTTCCACCGCGCCGTACAGGGCGAAGTGCTTGACGCTGGCCATGATGCTGTCGGCTGCGTTGGCGCCGTTGCCCTGGAAAGCCTTGACCATCACCCCGGCGATGCGCGACACCAGGTAGGTGTCCTCGCCGAAACCTTCGGAGGTGCGGCCCCAGCGTGGGTCACGGGAAATATCGACCATCGGCGCGAAGGTGATGTCCAGGCTGTCCGCTGCAGCTTCCTGGGCGGCGATGCGGCCGGAGTGGTAGATCGCGTCCATGTCCCAGCTCGAGGCCAGGGCCAGGGGGATCGGGAAAATCGTGCGGTGGCCGTGGATCACGTCATAGGCGAAGAACATCGGGATCTTCAACCGGCTGCGCATGGCCGCGTCCTGCATCGGACGGTTTTCATCGCGCGTGATGGAATTGAACGTACCGCCGATGTTGCCGGCGGCGATTTCCTTGCGAATCATCTCCCGGGGCATTTCCGGGCCGATGCTGATCAGGCGCAATTGGCCGATCTTCTCTTCGAGGGTCATCTGCTTCATCAGGTTGCTGATGAACGCATCCTTGTTCTCTATGGGGGCTGGCAGGTTGTCGGCTAATACGGATTGACTGGCCAGACTGACAAACAGGCCCAGCAAACACAGCTTCTTCATGAATAGTTTTCTCGCAAGCCTAAAAGGGCGGTGATCAGGCCACGCCGGTCGGCCAAAATATAAGGAGCGGCTATTGTTGTTCAGTTAAATGCAGCACACTTTCGAACCCATTGGGCTGAACTTAGTTTCGCACTGCGCATCTTTTAGCCCATCGACCCGTTTCAATCCAGTGCGGCGGCAGATTATGCCCCAGGTGCCGGTGAGATAGGTGGCCGTGTTTTTCCAATGTCATGCAAGGGAGAGCTCCACCCGATGAATCCACGACTGAACCACCTTCGCAGCTTGCCGATGCTGGCCCTGATGCTGCTCACCACGTTACTGGCCGGTTGCGGCATCAATAACATCCCGACCCTGGACGAACAGGCCAAGGCCGCTTGGGGCCAGGTGCAGAACCAGTACCAGCGCCGCGCCGACCTGATTCCCAACCTGGTGGAAACCGTCAAGGGCTACGCCCAGCACGAGCAGGAAACCCTGACTGCGGTGATTGAAGCGCGGGCCAAGGCCACGTCGATCCAGGTCGACGCCAGCACCCTGGACAACCCGGAAAAACTCAAGCAGTTCCAGCAGGCCCAGGACCAGTTGACCGGCGCGTTGAGCCGGCTGATGGTGGTGTCCGAGCGTTACCCGGACCTCAAGGCCAACCAGAATTTCCTGGCGTTGCAATCGCAGCTCGAAGGCACCGAGAACCGCATCGCCGTGGCCCGCCGCGACTTCATCCTGGCCGTGCAGAAGTACAACACCGAAATCCGCACATTCCCGGGGCGCCTGTGGCACAGCGTGATGTACAGCGACCTGCCGATCCGCGAAACCTTCGAGGCCACCAGCCCCAATGCCGAAAAAGCGCCGGAAGTGAAGTTTTGATGGAGCAGCTACAGGCTCCAAGCTACAAGCCGCAAGCACAGGTCCTGCGCACTGCTCTTGCTTACGGCTTGAAGCTAGCCGCTCGCAGCTGCGCCTTTGTGCTGTTGCTCTGGGTGTTTGCCATCACGGCCCAGGCCGAGCTGAAGTTTCCGGCATTGACCGGGCGGGTGGTGGACGCCGCCCAGATGCTCGAACCGTCGGTGAGCGCGCAACTGGAGGCGCAGCTCAAGGCCCATGAACAGGCCACCGGCGAACAGGTGGTGGTGGTCACGCTGGCGGATTTGCAAGGCAGCAGCATCGAAGACTTCGGTTATCAACTGGGGCGCCACTGGGGCATCGGGCAGAAGGATAAAAACAACGGCGCACTGCTGATCGTCGCCCGGGATGACCGTAAACTGCGCATCGAGGTGGGCTACGGCCTGGAGGATCGCCTGACCGACGCGCAGAGTTCGGTGATCATCAACCAGGTGATCACCCCGGCTTTCAAGACCGGCAACTTCAACAAAGGCATCAGCGACGGCGTCGCGGCGATGCTGGTGGTGCTGGGCGGCAGCCCGCTGGACGAGCCGGCACCGGCGTACAGTGCGGACGGGCAGCAGGAGCAGGGCGATTTTGTCGAGCGCCATCCCGGGCTGTTCATCTTCCTGGTGATACTGTTTATTTTGACGATATTGGTCTGCCAGATGCTCGGTATCCTGCCGACCGGAAGTGGTGGCTCCAGCCGTTCGGGCGGATCCGGTGGAGGCTTCGGCGGCGGGGGCGGCGGGGGCTTCAGTGGTGGCGGTGGCAGTTTCGGGGGCGGCGGTTCGTCGGGCGGCTGGTGACAATAATAATGAGCAGGCATTTCTAACCATGGCATTACTGACTGAACACGAACAACGCAAGGTCGCCGAGGCCATCGCCCGGGTCGAGCGGCATACCGACGCTGAACTGGTCACGGTGCTGGCCGCCCGCGCCGACGACTACGCCTATATCCCGCTGTTATGGGCCAGCCTGCTGGCCCTGGTGGTGCCCGGCGTGGTCCATTACCTTTCCGGCTGGCTGACGATGCACAGCCTGTTGCTGGTGCAGTGGGTCAGTTTCATTGTGTTGTGCCTGGTGTTTCGCATCCCCAGGATCACCACGCATCTGATCCCCCGTTCCGTGCGTCACTGGCGGGCCTCCAACCTGGCGCGCCGGCAATTCCTCGAGCAGAACCTGCACCACACCGTGGGCAGCACGGGGATGCTGATCTTTGTCTGCGAGGCTGAGCGGTACGTGGAAATCCTGGTGGACGAAGGCATTTCCAAGCGCCTGGACAACACATGCTGGGATGCCATCGTCGCAGCGTTCACCCAGCAGGTTCGCCAGGGGCAGACGTTGCAGGGTTTCGTGACCTGCATCGAAGCTTGCGGCGAATTGCTCAAGGAGCACGTGCCGGTGACCCAGGAGCGCAATGAACTGCCGAATAGGTTGGTGGTGCTGGGCTAAAACTTCGGTCATGGCAAGAGCGCTTGTGTGGCGAGGGAGCTTGCTCCCGTTGGACCGCGAAGCGGTCCCCATCGGTTCTCTGTCGGACATCAACTTTTCCAGGCGACTGCTTCGCAGCCGAGCGGGAGCAAGCTCCCTCGCCACATGAACCCCGCTGCTTGCAACAACGTTGGTCATCGCGGAGGGGGCATTAGCCGAATTCGCACCGTCCGGGAAATTCTCCGTGCCCTCGCACCCCATCCCCCCTAAAATACCCGCCATTCTCCGATTCGCCCGCCCCGAGGCCGTTTGTTCATGTCCGCCACCGCAACCCCCGCCCATCACGCGCCGGATCACCACGCCCAGTTCATCGAGTTGCTGAAAACCAGTCTCGAACAGAATGCGTTCATCAAACTGGTGCTGGCCAAGTACGTAGGGGACGAAGCGGACCTCCAACGGCTGATCATCAAGCAACTGACGGTCAAGGACCAGCCGTGCCTGTCCTTCGTCTACCGCTACAAGACCCGCGATATCACCAAGAATTTCCCTGTAGCCGAAGGGGTGGAAACCATTGCCGGGCTGTTGCCGGCATCGTTCAAGAACGCACATTTGCTGGCGGTCACCGACGAGGCGCAGCTGGAGTACAGCAAGAAGGGCAAGAGCTCGTTGTTCAAGAGCAAGCCCCAGCAACTGCGGGAAGTGCCGTCGGCGGAGCACAACCGGGAGAAAAACCGTTTTCTTGACCTGAGCCGACCGTTCCTGGCCGACCTGGGCGTGACCAACCACAAGCACGAGCTGATTCCGGCGATGTCGCGCAAGTGGAAGCAGATCAACAAGTTCATCGAGGTCTTCAGCCATGCGCTGACGTCTTCGCCGCTGGCCCTGGACAAACCGGTGCGGGTCTCGGATTTCGGCTCGGGCAAAGGCTACCTGACGTTCGCCATCCACGATTACCTGCGCAACACCTTGCAGGCCGAAGGCGTGGTGACCGGTGTCGAGCTGCGCGAAGACATGGTCAAGCTGTGCAACGAAGCCGCCGCGCGCCTGGAACACCCGGGCCTGAGCTTCCAGCACGGCGACGTGCGCAGCGTGGCGCCGAGCGCGGTGGATGTGATGATCGCCTTGCATGCCTGCGACATCGCCACCGACTACGCGATCCACATGGGCATTCGCTCGGGCGCCTCGATCATCATGTGCTCGCCGTGCTGTCACAAGCAGATCCGCCTGCAGATCCAGAGCCCGGCCTTGCTCAAGCCAATGCTGCAATATGGCCTGCACCTTGGCCAGCAGGCGGAAATGGTCACCGACAGCTTGCGGGCGCTGTTCCTGGAAGCGTGCGGCTACGAGACCAAGGTCTTCGAGTTCATCTCCCTTGAGCACACCAACAAGAACAAGATGATCCTCGCGGTCAAACGCGCCGAACCGGCGGACCCCACCGAGCTGCTGGCCAAGATCCAGGAGCTCAAGGCTTTCTACCACGTTACCGAGCATTGCCTCGAAACGCTGCTGCGGGCGGATGGCTATCTCGTCTGACATCACTGACATCCTGTGGGAGCGAGGTGCATCCCGTCAGGTAATCAGCGCTTATCCCTCATCTACCGACGTAGCGGGCTACCTTTAATGCGTTAACCACCCACGCAGCCCCCAAAGGAGCCCTTCCCATGGCCGCCAAGAAAATCCTCATGCTGGTCGGCGATTACGTCGAAGATTATGAAGTCATGGTGCCGTTCCAGGCCCTGCAGATGATTGGCCACACCGTGCACGCCGTGTGCCCGGACAAAACCGCCGGGCAGACGGTGCGCACGGCGATCCACGATTTCGAAGGCGACCAGACCTACAGTGAAAAACCGGGGCACTTGTTTGCCCTCAACCATGACTTCGCCAACGTCCAGGCCGCCGACTACGACGCGCTGTTGGTGCCGGGGGGACGAGCGCCGGAGTACCTGCGCCTGAATGAAACCGTCCTGCAACTGGTGCGCGATTTCGATCTGGCGGGCAAGCCGATTGCCGCGGTGTGCCACGGTGCGCAATTGCTGGCGGCGGCGGGCATTCTCGAAGGGCGTGAATGCAGCGCCTATCCGGCGTGTGCTCCGGAAGTCCGACTGGCGGGCGGGACCTATATCGACATTCCCGTGACCCAAGGCCATGTCCAGGGCAACCTCGCCACTGCACCGGCCTGGCCTGCGCACCCGAGCTGGCTGGCGGGTTTCCTGACGCTGCTGGGCACGGCCATCACATTGTAATAACGCTGCACAGCGGACTGGCAGGGCAAGCGCGGCGGGTCTTTACTCTCGGAGCATGTCTTCATTGCCAGGAGAAAAATCATGTCCGGATGGTACGAAATCAGCAAAAGCAGCAGCGGCCAGTTTCGGTTTGTACTCAAGGCGGCCAACGCCGAAACGATTCTGACCAGTGAGCTGTACACCACCCGCAGCGGTGTCGATGGTGGCATTGCTTCGGTGCAGAAAAACAGTCCGTTGGCCGAGCGCTATGAACTCAAGAACACCAAGGACGGCCATCCGTACTTCAACCTCAAAGCGGCCAACCATGAAGTGATTGGCAGCAGTGAAGCTTATTCATCGGATGCGGCCCGGGACAAAGGCATTGCCAGCGTCAAGGCCAACGGACCGACGACGGTGATCAAGGACAAGACCGTGGCGGCGCTCTGAATTCATCCCTGTGGCAGCGAGCGTCCTGTGGCGAGGGAGCTTGCTCCCGCTCGGCTGCGAAGCAGCCGTCATTTGCACGATGGGACTGCTTCGCAGTCCAGCGGGAGCAAGCTCCCTCGCCACCATTCACTGAAGTCGGGTTTCCAGGTCATGCCAGCTCTGGTTAAACCTCCACCGGCACCGACAGCTTCGGATCGCCCAGCGGGTGGCTCTTTGCATCGAAGAAGCGCAATTGCACCTCCAGCCCCTGGAACACCTTGGCGTAATGCCGCTTCTGATGCTGGATGAACGCCTGGCTACGGGGATAGATCGAAATCGCCACGGTCTTCGGTGCGGCCAGGCGCAGGGCTTGCACGATGTGCTTGTCCTGCTCGCCCAGGGCATGGCCGAACAGGCACAGGTTGTCGCCGTGCTGCAGCAACTGGTCGTAGCAGAACGACAGGTAATCGCTGCTGCGGATGGTCTTGAGCTTGTCCTGGCTTGGGCCTTCGTTGACGAACAACGGCACGTCGTCGAGGGTCTTGATCGTGTTGTTGATGGCGAAACTGCCCAGCAAGGTGCCTTCGGTGGAGGTGAGCTTGCGCGCCGTGCCGTCCTGGTTGCGCACCAGGTGCAGGCCGCCGTGCAGGTACAACAGGCGTGGTTTGTCGGTGGTCGCCTGGCTCAGGTCGAAATGGTGATCATCGCCGAAGAACAGGTCGCTGATGTTCTCGGACGCCTGCTGGATCGCCCAATGGTTGAGCAGGTCGTAGTTGGTGGTGAACACCGTGCGGTAGCGGCTCAGCTCCTGGTTGAGCGTCGCCAGGGTCGAGGGTTGCACCAGGCGCCATGGGATGTGCACCGCATGCACAGTGTTGATCAGTGCTTCCTTGATCGCGTAATAGCGATTGCGCGGCGCGGCGGAGCTGACGGCCAGGGCCTTGTTGACCCGACTGGTGGTTTTAAGCGCAGCGAGTACCTGCTCGAAACTGCGCGTCTGCATCGCATCGAACACGCTCAGCTCCGACGGGCTCAGGGGTTTCTCCTCGACGGTGCGGGCATTTTCGAACAGCGAGTCATAGCCGAAATCATCCCACACTGCGCGGCTGGCCCCATTGCCCACCAACAGGCCGCTGAAGGCGGTGTCGGCGCGCAAGGCCTCCCAGTCTTCGAGCCGGGTGTCGTATTCCTGGAAATCGGTCATCGCAAGGATCATCTCAAAACGTGGCAAAGGCAGGGCGCGACTTTATCACGACCCAGTCTTGAGCCAGATCAAGATGCGTCATGACTAGTCGGTCATTCTGTAAGCCCTGCCGATCCGGCCTCAACCAGGAGCGTGACCCCATGAGCAGCACTTTTTTCATTCCCGCCGTGAACATCATGGGGCTGGGCTGCCTCGATGAAGCGATGACCGCTATCCGCAACTACGGCTTTCGCAAAGCCCTGATCGTCACCGACGAGGGGCTGGCCAAGGCCGGCGTCGCCACCAAGGTGGCCGAATTGTTGGCGATACAGGACGTCGACTCGGTCATTTTCGACGGCGCCAAGCCCAACCCAAGCATCGCCAACGTCGAGCTCGGGCTGGGGCTGCTGAAGGAGAGCCAGTGTGATTTCGTCGTGTCGCTGGGTGGCGGTTCGCCCCACGACTGCGCCAAGGGCATTGCCCTGTGTGCCACCAACGGCGGGCAGATTCGTGACTATGAAGGCGTCGACCGTTCGAGCAAGCCGCAGCTGCCGCTGATCGCCATCAACACCACGGCGGGCACCGCCAGCGAAATGACCCGTTTTTGCATCATCACCGACGAGACACGCCACGTGAAAATGGCGATTGTCGATCGCAATGTCACCCCATTGATGTCGGTGAACGACCCGGCGCTGATGGTGGCGATGCCCAAGGGCCTGACGGCCGCCACCGGCATGGATGCACTGACCCACGCGATCGAGGCTTATGTCTCCACCGCCGCCACCCCCATCACCGATGCCTGCGCCCTGAAGGCCATCACCCTGATCAGCAACAACCTGCGCCTGGCCGTGCGTGACGGCAATGACCTGACCGCGCGGGAGAACATGGCCTACGCGCAGTTTCTCGCGGGGATGGCGTTCAACAATGCATCGCTGGGTTTCGTGCACGCGATGGCGCACCAGTTGGGTGGCTTCTACGACCTGCCTCATGGTGTGTGCAACGCGGTGCTCTTGCCTCATGTGCAGAGCTTCAATGCTTCGGTATGCGCCGTTCGCCTGACCGACGTGGCTCATGCCATGGGCGCCGATACACGCGGTTTCAGCCCGGAAGAGGGAGCCCGGGACGCCATTGCGGCGATCCGCAAACTGGCCCTTGACGTGGACATTCCGGCCGGTTTGCGGGACCTGGGCGTACGCCTCAACGACGTACCGGTGCTGGCCGCCAACGCCTTGAAAGACGCCTGCGGCCTGACCAACCCACGGGCGGCGGACCAGCGGCAGATCGAAGAGATTTTCCGCAGCGCGTTCTAGGCTTTGTATGAAAAGTCGCCGAGCGGCGATCAGGCAAGGCGAAAACAGGCGAGGAAGCGGAGTTGACTGGTTGTCAATGAGCATTCCGAGCCTGTTTTCAACGCAGCATGATCGTCGCGCAGGCACTTTTCGTACAAAGCCTAAGCGACCCGGGGTGGCACGAACTTCACACAGAGCATCGCCGCCGCCCCCAACAGTGCGCATAACGCCGCCAGCGGCCAGGCCTGTTGGCTCAACAACAGGCTGGCCATGGCACCGATCACCGAGGCCATCAGTTGGTGCAGGAACCCACTCAACGCCATGGCATAGGCGCCGGCCACCGGTGAGCCTTCGTTGGCCAGGGACAGGCTGATGGGGTAGATCAACGACTGGCCAAACACCGCGAAGCAATACGGCAGCCAGAAGAGCAGCGCAATACTGCTCAAGGTGAGGCTGCCTGCCAGCATGCTCATGCTCCCGCCCAGCACCAGGGCAATGCCCCAGCCCATCATTCGCCGTTGACCGGTACGCAATACAAAAGCATTCACCACCAGCGCCCCAAGCAAGTACGCCGCACTGACCGGCCAGCCCAGCAGGCCGTATTCAATGGGTGACCAGTGGAAGCTCTCCTGCAGGATCAGTGGCGCGGCGGTGTTGAAGGCGACGATCACGCCGTAACCCAGCCCACCGGCCAAGGCCGGCAGCAGGAACGCGGGTTGTCGCAGGATGTGCCCGTAGATGCCCCACGCCGATTGCCCGTTGCCGGTTTGCACCAGCACCGGGAACCTGGCCCGGGACACCGCCGCTGCCATGGCCAGGCTGACGGCGCCCAAGCCTTGGAAAATCGCTTCCCAGCCGAAAACGGCCTGGATCAGCGAGCCCAGGTACTGGCCGATACCGAGGGCAATCACAAAGGCGATCGATATCCATGACAGTGCCTTGGCCAACAGGTCGCCGCTGAAACTGTCCCGGATCAGTACCCGCGCCATCACCGAGATACCGCTGGCGCCGATGCCCTGGATCAACCTGAGCGTCAGGAACGCCTCCACGGTTGTGCCCAGCGGCAGGGCCAGGTTGCCCAAGCCGTACAACCCCAAGGCCGCCAGCAAGACCGGTTTGCGCCCCAGCCGTTGGCTCAGGCTGCCCCACAGCAACATGGGCAGCGCCATGCCGATCAGGTACACCGACAAGCCCCAGGAAACCCGGGACGCATCGGCGCCCAGGTCCCGGGCGATATCGGGCAGGGCCGGCAAGTAGATGCTCATGCCCAGTTGGGCCAGGAAAACGGTAGTGCAAGTGACGATCAGGGTTGTACGGTTCTTCATCGAGCGTCCTGTCTCAAGGGCGGATGTCACGCCCGTGGGTCAGCAGCAGTTCGGTGATTTTTTCGCAAAACGAGCGAATCACGTTCGGCTCCATGTCGGCGCGCAGGGTGATGCGTATGGCGGCTTTGCCTTGCGGCACCACGGGAAAAAAGACCGCTGAAGTGAAATACCCCAGTTCGGCCAGTTCGACGGCCAGGCTGTTGGCCAGGGCCGCTTCACCGCAGGGCACCATGCGGATTGCCATGGGATTGCCACGCTGTTCAGTGCGCACGAGGCTGTCGAAGAAGCGGATATTAGCTTGCAAACGCTCCTGCAGGGCGCTGAATTCTCGACTGCGGTGCAGGCGTATCGACGCCATACCGGCGCCGATGGCCGCTGCGTTCAGGCTCTGGGACCAATTGCTCGGCCCACCGTAACGCTGCACCAGCGCTTTGTGCCGCTCACTACCAAACATGACCATCCCGCCACTGGCGCCGAATGACTTGGCCAAGGACGCAACGATCAGGGTGCGTTCATCCACGGCCGGGACGCGCGAACGGACCAGGCCTGCGCCGGACTCCCCGACCGCGGACAGCGCGTGGGAGTCATCCAGATAGAGAAACAGGCCATAGCGTTGCTTGAGATACATCAGGCTATCCAGGTCCGCCAATCCGCCCATGCTGTAGGCGCTGTCGGCCACGTACGCCACGCAGCGCTGGCGTTTGCACAGGTCTTCGATGAAGTCCATGTCGTTGTGCGGGCACGTGACGACCTGGGTTTCATCGGCACAGGCGGCCTTGCTGTGGTTCATCGAGTAATGGGCGTGTTTGTCAAACACCATGACCGGCGAACAATGGTTGGTGAATGCACCGCTGGCCAGCAGCGGCAGGATTCCGGCGCTTGCCGCACTGCACGACAGGGCACTGAGGCAACTGGCGCCAAACAGCTCCGACAATTGAGTTTCGTACTGGTCCAGGATCGCCAGTTTGCAGCGATTCCTTGAGTTGGCGACCCGCAGGGTCCCGGTTTCCCACAGGGCAGTCATGGCACCGTCCAGCAATGCGGGGTGATAGTCCAGGCCCAGGTAGGACGTGGTACAGAAATGATGAAAGGTACGACCGTATTGGTCGACCAGCACATTGGGTGTCTTGACCTCGACATTCAGCCCTGAGACCTTGCCGGCCTCGGTGCCCTGCCAGTTCTGGTCTGCCAGGGAAATCACCTTGCGGTAGTGGGTGAAGTGATGGGGTGCTTGAGCGGTCTGGTTCATGGTGCGATTACATTCCTTGGTGAATGGTGCTGTCCGTGGGGTGTTTCGATAGCGGTGTGTTTCCAGACTTTACAGATTGTTGTGCAGGGCTTTGAATCGGCTGTTTCTGGCGTGTTTGAGTGTCACTGGAGAGTTCTGCGTAGGACTTTGCCTAGGGCCTTGGACGGGGAATCCGTCGGCGATGTCGGAGCTTGGAAGTACCCTGGGTTCGCCCCACGCCCACTGGGTTATCACTCTTTTCTGAAGGTGGTTTGCTGATGCTCTCAGGCTTCAATCATCTGACTCTTGCCGTCACCGACCTGGATCGCAGCGTGGGTTTTTATGGCGAGCTATTACAGTTGCGTCTCGAAGCCAAGTGGGACCGCGGGGCCTATTTGTCGCTGCCGGGTTTGTGGTTGTGCCTGGCTTTCGACCCATTGCGCCGGCCCCAGCCGGCGGCGGACTACACCCATTACGCTTTCAGCATCACTGCCGAGGATTTCCCGGAACTGGTGGCGCGGCTGAACGCGGCCCAGGTGTCATCATGGCGCGACAACCGCAGCGAGGGGGATTCGTTCTACTTTCTCGACCCGGACGGGCACAAGCTTGAAGTGCATGTGGGCGACCTGGCGTCGCGGTTGAAGGCTTGTCGACAGGCACCGTATGCCGGTATGGCGTTTTTTACGGAATGACGGGGTTGCGTTGAAGCGAGTGGCTGCACCTACCAGGCGTTGGCAATCGTCGCGTATGGAACAGTCGCAGGATTTGCACACGTGCGTGGCGAACGCGATAGGGAATCAGGTATGGGCGGTCGGGGACAACCCATTCACGGGTGCCAGCCAGGCGGCCTTCACGACCGGACGCAGGGAATTGAGCAAGTTGCTCGACGCTCATGAGGATTGCCTTGACGAAGTGCGCTGCTGCTTTTGGATTGTCCAGCGCAATATAAGCGGCTTCGTCGTCCAGATTCTTGAGGGCAGTACGCAGCCACTCAACCTGCATTGTTCATCCATTTTTCGGCAGTCGTGCTGACATCCTCGGGACTCGCGAAGTCACCTGCATCTGCCTCATGCAAGGCTTCTTGGATTTCCTTGATCTGCCAGGCTTCACGGGCTAGGTATTCGCGTAGCGCATCGACGGCCAGGAATGATTTGCTGCGCCCGGTAGCCTTGGCCAATACCGCCAGGGTTTCGGCGACGTCATCGGGCAAGCGCAATGACATGATGGACATGACGATCTCGATGTAGTGGTTTGTAATACAACATACTACATCGTCCTTGAAGTGTGGCCAGTCCCGTTGGTCTCCATCGTTTGTGTGAATGTTCGCCCCGATATCGAGGCTCATCCTCTACAGTCTGATCCCCTGCGCTATCCTCATCGCTACAGGGGGCGAGTCGTTCTCGCCCGTTGTATCGGCGTCACGAACTGACGATCACCCGCTTCGCTCACCGCTGCATTATCCGGATGACCTCCAGCCCCATGGACACTCGAAGTTCCGCGCCGCTGGCCAGCTACATCGATCTTCTGCTGGACGCCGTGTGTGCCGTCGACGGCCAAGGGCGTTTCGTGTTCGTCAGTGCTGCCTGCGAACAGATCTTTGGCTACACCCCGCAGGAACTGATCGGCCAGCTAATGATCGACCTGGTGCATCCCGCCGACCGCCAGCGGACCCTTGAGGCGGCGCGGGAGATCATGGACGGCGAGCCCAAGCTCAATTTCGAGAACCGCTACGTGCACAAGGACGGTCGGGTGGTGCACATCCTGTGGTCGGCGCGCTGGTCGCCGGCGGACCAGCTGCGCATTGCCGTGGCCCGAGACATCACCGAACGCAAGCAGGCCGAGTCCCGACAGGCGGCGTTGTATGCGATTTCCGAGGCAGCCCATGCCGCGGCAGACCTGCTGGCGCTGTTCAAGCGCATCCATCTGATTATTGGCGAGTGGCTGCCGGCGCTGAATTTCTCGGTGGCGCTGTATGACGAACAATGTTCGCAGCTGAACTTCCCCTATCACGTCGACGATCGGGAAGGGCAGCCCGAGTTGCCAGGCACGGTCACCGGGCGTTTGTGCGCCGAGGTGATTCGCAGCGGCCAGCCGATCCTGCTGACGCCTGGTTGTAACGACTTGCCGCCGGGGTTCGATGACCTTGTAGCGCGACCGGATGCGCCGTGTTGGCTGGGCGTGCCGCTGAACTCGCAGAGCGGTACGATTGGCGCGCTGATCGTCAAGAGTGCGCCGCACAACGAGCGCTACACCGAGCAGGACAAGGAACTGCTGCAATACGTCTGCGCACAGATCACCGTCGCCATCGAGCGCAAGCAGTTGCACGCCCGGTTGCAGCACATGGCTCAGTACGATCAATTGACCCAGGTGCCCAACCGCGAATTACTCCGTGAACGGTTCAAGTGTGCATTGGCGACCGCTCGCGCGGCGTCCGGGCGCATGGCCTTGCTGTACATCGACCTGGACCGTTTCAAGCAGATCAACGACACCTATGGCCACGGGGTTGGCGACATGCTGTTACAAGCGGTGGCCAATCGTCTCAAGGGCTGTATCCGCGACACCGACACCGTGGCACGTATTGGTGGGGACGAGTTCGTGGTGCTGCTGCACAGCATCCAGGCCTTGGCGGATGCCCAACGCGTGCAGGAAAAAATCCGCCATGCATTGGCCCAGCCACTGCGCCTGGACGGGCACTGCCTAAGCATCGAACCGAGCATCGGCGTGGCCTGTTTCCCCGACCATGGCACTGAAGATGTTGCCCTGTTCCGCCACGCCGACGAGGCGATGTATGCCGCCAAACGCCAGAATCACAGGGCGTTCGGCATCTGAAAGCGCGCCACCGTTCGTCGTGGCACGAGCACCTTTCTCAAACCTTCAACCCGTATCCAATTCGAATATAAGAAGGGGGCTGCGCGCCCTGCATCCACGAATAGGGGGGGCCGGACCATGCCCGGTTCAAGCGGTATTTATCTGGCAAACATTGCTCATGATCGAACGAAGGTGTCCGAAGCGGGTCGCAGAAGTGGGAGAACCACCATCACGAGCGTCGATAGAAACCGTCGAAAGCCGGGTCGTACGTTTCGCTGTATTCATGGCTGGTTCTGATTCAACGGTGGATAAACCGCCAGAACTTTCATCAGAGGAGGGCGCGATCATGAGCCGTATGGCCAGTTTTTTTCGCACCACCAGTGTTGTCGTGTTGATGGGCCTGGGCGCCAACAGTGCCTGGGCCCAATCGCCTGCCGAATTCATCAACGATGCTTCCGCCAAAGGCATGGCCGACATCGAGACAAGTCGCATGGCCCACGGAAAAGCCGAATCCAGGGAGGTCAAGGACTACACCATCATGGTGATCAACGACCGCACCACGGCCAATCAACACTTGGCGAAGATCGCCAAGAAGCTCGACTTGCCTGTCGCCCCCCGGGAGGAGGTGGCGGACAAGGCCAAGGCCCTGATGCCGCAGGTCAAGGAAGGCGAGTCGTTCGAGGCTGCGTATGCCGCCACCCAGGTCAAGGCCACCGAGGAGGCCATCGCGCAGATCCAGCAGCAGGCCCAGACCACCGAAGTGCCGGAGATCAAGGCGTTTGCCGATGAAACCCTGCCTAAATTGCAGACCCATCTTGAAATGGCCAGGGCGCTGCAAGCCAGCCGTTGATCTGCTGCGTTTTTTGTATTCAGTGCCGGGACGTTCGCGTCCCGGCTGATTTTTGCCCGCCAAAAGGAGAATCTTCCAGCGTGTCTGCGTCAGCACTGGTTCAGGTCTACTTTGTTCTTTTCCTCCAGCCCTTCAAGACTCTTGGCTTCGCCCTGGCCCATGGCCTGGTAATGCTTTCTCAGCGCTTCCAGTTGCTTGAGGTCCAGCGACTCAAGGCCGAGCATTGCATTCTGTGCCTCCTTGGTCGCTCGCAATAACTCATCAACCTTGAGGTGCAAGATGTCGGTATCGCGGTTCTGCGTGTTTTGAATCAGGAACACCATCAGGAAGGTAATGATCGTCGTTGATGTGTTGATGATCAGTTGCCACGTGTCGTTGAAGTGGAAAAGAGGTCCGCTGAGGGCCCAGAGCGCCAACAACACGATGGCCCCCAGAAACGTCTTGGGGCTCCCCGCCCAAAGGGCCAGTTTTTGAGCGATTTTTGCGAAGGTCATTGCTGTGTTCCTTATGGATGCACCTGTCTGGTGTGACAGCAACGAAACGGTGAAAATTCTGCTTACATTTTCAGGCGCCGCTGTTCGGCAAGGTTTTTCGTGCAGCCTGAAAATCATCGCAACCAATTGCTGTGTTGGCGGGTCACTCCTTAAGGCCCTCAGCTTCGGAGTCCACCATGAACCTTGCACGCACAGTTTGCCTTGCCTGCTGCTTGTTCACCCTGCAAGGCTGTTTCGACAACTCGGATAACGAGACCAAGGACAACACCGACGGCACCAAGTCTTCGGTGCAGATGCAGGAGTCTGGAAAGGAGAACAACTAGCCGTCTGGCTGAGTCCTGTGGGAGCGAGCAAGATCGCTCCCACAGGTAGTGGCGGCTTCTCACCGGCCTTGTTGCAACACCTTCAGCGCCGCCGACGCCAGGAAGCCGGAGCGACTCTTCTCTTCAGGATGGTGCAGCACGTATTCATCGATACGATTGAGCAGATAACCGGGCAACGTGATGTTGAGCTTCTGGGCCTTGCCCAGGTACTTAGTGACATCGATGTCCACCAGCGCCCAAGTGCAGCCGGCATACTTTGGATTAGCTGCATGTAGGGTGACGGTGTTGGCTGGCGGAATCGCCGAACCGTCCTCGGCCAAAATCTCGAAGTGTCCCTCAATGGCCTCACGCGCCATCGCCATGGCCTCGTCCAGGTCATCGCCTGCGGAAAAACATCCGGGAATATCCGGCACTTCAACACCCCAGGCGTGCTTGTCATCGCCCATGGAAATCGCAATCGGGTAAAGCATATTCATCGTCCTCCGGGAACGTCGCGCAACGGGCCGGCTGAAGCAGCGCCTGTTGCAAAATACTGATGGCCGTTTTCTTGAGCAGGTCCTTCTTCGGATGAGGAACCGTGACCAATCCCGGCTTGGTCGGGTGCTTGAAGTGATGGTGGCTGCCCCGAACCCGCACCAGATACCAACCGTCTGCAATGATTTGGCTTATCAAGAATCGGCTATTCACAACACCTCCGTGTGGTGTGCTTGGTGGGTACTATACCTACTGAAATTTAATGATCAACACTATAACCACCAGGGACGACACTGGCGGGTGGCTGAGTGGGTTGCTTCGAAGTGTAGAAGCCGCGCCCGGTAAGGACTGCGGGAGAGAGGGAGTGAGTTATTTCGGGATGTGATGAGGGGGGTAGTGACTAAAACGAGGACCTCAAAAACCGGTCACGATGGACCGGTTCTACTTGAGATGTTGGTGGGATTGGTCGATGCCATCACGTGTTAGGCAACGTCCGCCAAAAGGCTCTCGTAAGGGATTCGCAATCCATCGTGAAGGCGTTTAATCATCGCCAGACTCAGTTTGCGTTTGCGGTTCAGCACTTCAGATACACGCCCGCTCGAACCGAGGAACGGTTCCAAGTCGCGCGCGGTCAAGCCTTGCTGATCCATCCGGAATTTGATGGCCTCAATTGGGTCGGAAGGCGGCATTGGGTAGTGCTCGTCCTCATATTTTTCGATCAGCAAGGCAAGGATTTCCAGCTCATCGCCTTCAGCCGAACCGACTTCAGCACCCCAGAGTTGCTCGATGCGCGCAAAGGCTGCATTCAAGTCGTCTTGGCTGCGAATGGGTTTGATGTTCATCATACGGTCTCCGCATTAATTTGGTCGTACTGGGCATGGGTTCCGACGAACCGGACAAAACCGAGCTGGCGCTGATAGTCGATCGCCAGAATGATTCGGTATTTGTTACCGCCAATGTTGAATACAACCCTGCTGCTTTTGAGAATGCTGGCTGTTCCGAGTTCTGCCTTAATCTCTTGAGGCGTGTGATAGGTTGCTTTCTCCATGTGTCGATACCATTCAACCAGTGGAATCTGAGAGTCGGTATAAGCCGGATTACTTTCCCAAAATTCCCGCAAGGTACCTCTCGCAATAATCCGCACCCATTACCTCCCGTTTTGGGAGGAGTCTAGTCTGAGCATCCCACCATTGCAAATGGTGCTTAATGGGAACGGAGTTGAGGGGGCTGAAAGGTCCGCTCGACCCCTAGCACCCCATGCTAGTGCGCTATTCCCGATGGTGAAGAAGTACATCAGAAGACGCCTGGTTCGATTTACTGACATTTGGAATGTGATTACGACAGGTGATGCCACGTGGCGAGGGAGCTTGCTCCCGCTGGGCTGCGTAGCAGCCCCCGGTTTACTTCGCTCCAGGTCCCGTCCGACCAGCTTATCCAGGCACTAGGCCTGCTGCACAAACGTCAGCCGCACCGCAAACCCAATCAAAAGACTCCCAAACAACCACTGCTGTACGCGCTGGGCCGAAGGGGAGCGTTGAAGCCAGCGCCCAAGCGCGACACCTACCAGCGCGTAGGCGCTATCAAACAACAAACCCACGCTGACCAATACCACGCCCAGGGACGCAAACTGTCCCAACACCGGTCCGCCCTGTGGATCGATGAACTGCGGCAATAACACCGAGCAAAACAACAATGCCTTGGGGTTGAGCAGATTGGTCAGCAGACCGCGCCGAATCGCCTGGTACCAACGCCGCTTTCCGGCCTCGATACCGGCTCCTTCAAAACTCGGCAACAACGTGGTCCTCAGGCATTGAAAACCGATCCATAACAAATAGGCCGCCCCGGCCAGGCGTACCGCGTCAAAGGTCCAGGGCGCGGTCTTGAACAATGCCGAAAGCCCCAATGCGGCCAGCGCGACATGACATCCCCGGGCGACGCCCAGGCCCACCGCCGTCGCCAGCGCCGCGCCCTTGCCCTGGCGGGCACCGGTTTGCAGCAGCAGGATCATGTCCGGCCCAGGCAGCACATACACCACCATCAAGGCCATCAGGAACAACCAGAGCTCTGCCATGCCACACCCCCTTCATCGACGATTCGGTCGTGCCAGTCTAGGGCCGAAGGGCAGGGCAGGTGGTTGCGAAGTCAGCTTCTAAAGCTCAGAAAATTGGCATAACCTGCCATGTACTCGTGTTATTCAATCGGGAAATGCCAATTCATGAAACTGGATGCCTTCGACCGCAAAATCCTCGCCGCGCTGCAACGCGATGGTCGCCTGAGCAATGTGCAACTGGCCGAAGAAATTGGCCTGTCCCCGTCACCCTGCCTGCGCCGCGTGCGGATGCTCGAAGACGCCGGTGTGATTCGTGGTTATCAAGCCATTCTGGATCGCGACGAAGTGGGCCTCGGGCTGACGATCTTTGTCGGCGTGAAGGTCGAACGACACAACGACGAACAAGCCGAAGCGTTTCGCCAGGCGGTCACGGCGTTGCCGGAGGTGATCTCGGCGTTCCTGGTCTCAGGCGAATCGGATTTCCTGTTGCAAGTGGTGGTGCCGGATCTGCGGGCCTACGACCGGTTCCTCACCGGGCGGCTGCTAAAGTTGCCGGGGGTGAGTGACATCCGGAGCAATTTTGCGATTCATACGGTGAAGACGCCGGGGGCGCTGCCGTTGGGGCATCTGCCGGGGACTGAGCAATGAACGACACAAGTGGGCGGCCAAGATACAAAAAGCAAAGATCCGACGCCCGTTCCAGTGCCTCTTGGATGGGGAATCCGCCGTTGACCCGGAACAGCGCTCGATCAGCGGAATAGTTGAAGGGGGTGTAGCCGATGGTTTTTAGTTCAGTGTTTTCGTTCATGGCCTGCCTCTGTCGATCGAGAAACAGTAGGTTCGGGGCCTGAGCTTTGGCTGGTTTGAAAGTGATTTGATTTGCTGCGAGGTACGCATTGTCTAGCTCCCGTGAAGCGCGGTTGCTTGACTCGCGGGTTTCCAAGCCCCGATCGCTGATTTGCAGCGACGTCTGGAGAGTGGCTCGAAGGACAAGCGCAACAAGGCGAAACTCGCCGAAAAGTAAAGTATGCGCACCCCCTACGCAATTCTCGGATTCGGCCTACAAATTAAGCGAGAGCCGCCCGCTATCCACAACTGCGCAGATAGGAAATAGTGCTCCGCAGACGGACTACACGGTTGGCAACGAGCCATTGATGTCCGACAGATTTTTCCGGCTTCGCAGAAAACGACGCTTAATGCGGCGGCTCAAACCTTGGAAGGATGATCAATGCTTCAGAACGACCGCGATAATTTAGAACTCGATAAACTATTGATCGAAACCCGAAAGCTGTTGGCTGAGACTCGCAAACTTACGGCCGAGGAAACGAAGCTGAAGCACGAGGCCTTCTGGTATCCATACGCAGTAGGGGCAGGGGTTGCGACTGCCCTTGTCGCCGTTGCGGGTTTTGGGATTAAAATTTGAACGCTGGTTCGCCACAATGCGCCAATACCCACCCTACATTACTGGTACTTGAGCTTTGCAAGCATACGGCTCACATTGCTCGAAATGGTTCAGACTCAGCACGACCCGCGACCTCGGAGGAGAAAGAAACATGCCTACACCTCGTAGTTACCAAGCAAGCATCGAGCAATTGCATCAAGAGGTAGAGGCGTTAGCTGAAGAGATGAGACGCCCGGCCCCGGCCACATTCCGCGTTACGTTTTTGCCGTTCAGCATCGGTGCCGCGTTCGCCCTGACCCTGTTTGCCGTCGTCGCTTTTGTCGCAAGGCATGTTTGATTTTCTGTCCACTTTTCGGCACAGCCCAGTCCGGTTTGGTCAGCACCCTTACCGCCTACCAGTTCCCCTCTTGGTGAGGGCGCGGTGAAATTTTCGCCATGAGCGCTCATTCATGCTCTTGGCGTACTGCTCTTCAAAGCGCCTGCTGCGCAACGCCTCGCAATAGCCTTCAGCATGCGCCGACGGATAAGCCCGCTGACCGGGCGAATCAAATACCAATACGACGTAAAACTTCGCAACGCATCCGCGTCGAGGCAATGCACCCGTGTCTGCGTGGTGACCCTCGTCAGCCCCGATCGCAGCAACTGGCAGCTGAAACTGATGACCAGCTTCACATTCCCCGGCTCATTGAATAGCTCGAACGCTTCGGCATCCGCGACAACGACTTGGCCGTAGTCAGCTTTCCACAGCTTGCCGGCGAGTCCGTAAGCGACCTCTACGTCGCCGTTGCGCTGAAGCAATGTGAAATTATCAATGCCGAATGAAGCGCGTTGATCAGCGCCTGGATGCGGAGATCGACCCAGCAGGCGCATGGGGAGTTCGCGAAGCTTGATTGCATACCGAAAGAAACGGTCGTCTTCGGGGCGGTGGTCGAGGATTGCCGCCATGGCACGGGAAGGGTCTACGGGGATGTCCACGGTATGCAATTCACTGAACTGATACGTAGGCAGATATGAGTCAATCAGGTGCATCCTTGCTCTCCTTCATAGGTACTCGATGTGAACCTCAGGGGCGCAAATCCCACAAAATTCCAGACCAAAAAAAACCGGCCACCAAGAGCCGGTTTTTTTATCCTTCGCCAAAAAACACACAGCGCAGGACCAGAATTCGATTGGAGCGGGTGAAGGGAATCGAACCCTCGTTATCAGCTTGGGAAGCTGGAGTAATGCCATTATACGACACCCGCTCAGAGCGGCTGACTTTGTACCAGATGTGGCCGAGGATTTGAAGTTTTTCTTTACGTACGGCGAGGTCACCCGTCTACGCAAGCCTTAAACCAGAGCGGTCGTTCGCGGGCAAGCCCCGTTGCCAGAAGCGTAGGGCGGGGCTTGCTCGCGAGGACTCGGTTTCAGATAGCCAGTGCATGGTAGTCCTGCACGTAGTTGTAGCGTGGTCGACTTTCGTGGTGGGCCGGTTTCAGGAAGTCCAACAGGGCGTTGCGGCTGTCGCGGCAGGCGGCCTTGTGTTCCATGTCCAGGAAGTGCCCGGTGGCTTGCAGTGTGCTGAAGCTGCTGTACTGCACGTGATCGGCAAAAAGCCTGGCGTCGTCGGCCGCGGTGTATTCGTCCCATTCGCCGTTCAGGAACAGCACCGGCACGTTGATTTTTTTCGCCGCGTTGACGTAGCACAACTGGTCGCTGTGAAGCACATCGCTGATGTGGAAGTGCATCTGCCCGTACTCATGCTCGGCCAAACTGCTGACATGGCGATAGTTGAAACGCTTGAACAACGGCGGCAAGTGTTTGCCGATGGTGCTGTTGACCAAGTGTCCGACACGGTCGCCGTCCAGGCTGCTCAGGTAATCCACGCCGCGCTCCAGGTAGTCACGCATCGGCGCATTGAGTACCGGTGAGAACGAGCTGATCACGGCTTTTTCGATGCGCCGTGGGCGCTGGGCCAGGGCGGTCAGCGTGGCGGCGCCGCCCCAGGAAAACGACAGCACGTGCTCGGCGGCGAAGTGGTCGATCAGTTCCAGGAGGATCTGGCCTTCGACCTCTTTCGTCAGCATGGTCTCATGCCGGTTGTGGGCTTTGGACTTGCCCGCGTAGGGTTGGTCGTACAGCACAACATTGAATTGCGGGTAGAGGTTTTTGGCGGTCTGTGCAAACGACGCAGTGGTGGCCATTGAGCCGTTGACCAGGATGATGGTCTTTTGTGCGGCGTCTGCGCGATAGAACTCCGTGTAAACCCGATACTGACCCTGTATATCCAGCACAGCGATTTCTGGCCTCATGTCATAAGACTCCTGGCAAGCGGGTATGCGCGCAATGAGATTGCACGGGCAATGTGACAGGTAGGCATACGCCTGGAAGATAAGGCCCATGTCGATCCAAAAAAAGGTCGACGGGTGTTGTTATAGGCGGGCAGTTCGCCGGCGGGACAAGGCGGAACCTGAGGGTTCCGGCCGGCAAAAAGTTTCTTGGAAGTATGTTGTGACTCATCGGTCACATTTCGGCCGACGGTTTGATTCAAGCAGGGGGCCGACCGTTGCGCAAGTACCTATCGGAAAATTGTTCGACACTTCTGCCCAGCGGTAGCAGGTTCAGATGAGATGGACTTCTTCAAGGCTCAAGGCGCGGTACTGGCCCGGCTCAAGACGGGCGTCCAGTGTCAGTGGGCCCATGCGCTCGCGGTGCAGGCGCAGCACCTTGTTGTTGAAGTGGCCAAACATGCGCTTGACCTGGTGATAGCGCCCTTCAACGATGCTCAAGCGCGCCGATCTGGGCCCCAGCAGCGTCAGCTCAGCAGGTTGGGTGGTGAGGTCTTCGAAGGCAAAGTACAGGCCCCGGGCGAAAGTGTCGGCGTATTCGGCCGTGATGATTTGCTCGGTTTCAACGTAGTAGACCTTGGGCAATTTGGTCTGCGGTTGGGTCAGGCGCCGCGACCAGGCGCCGTCATTGGTGATGAGCATCAGCCCGGTGGTGTTGAAATCCAGGCGTCCGGCGATGTGCAGGTCGTCCTTGTCCGGTTCGTCCAACCGGTCGAGCACCGTGGGGTGTTGCGGGTCGCGGGTTGCACTGACACAGCCGGGCGGCTTGTGCAGCATGAAGTAGCGCGCTGGCCGGCCTGCTTGCAGCACTTCGTCGTCGACTTCTACACGGCTGAATTCGCGGACTTGTGCATGGGGATCGCTGACGGTCTGTCCGTCGATCCGCACCCGGCGTTCCACCAGCAACAGGCGCACTTGTTGGCGATTGAATCGCGGCAGATTACTGAGGAAACGGTCGACGCGCATGGGCAGTTCAGGCAAGGCAACGGAGGGCGGGCATCTTACGCGATCGGCTGAGGCTTGGCGCGCAACTGGGCTTGGACCTGGGCGCAGCGTGGGCACAGGCAGGATTGATCACGCAGCTCGGCTGGCAATGCTTCAAGCACGGCCGGGTCGATGCTCACGCCGTAACACCAGCAGGCGCGGTCGGCGGTTCGTGGGTCGGCCAGGGTGCAGTCATTGGCACCGCCGCAGGCCGGGCAAAGATCGGGTTTATTCATAACTGGAATGAGGCATTTCCACGCAGGTTCGATTGCGCCCGGTCTGCCGGGCGCGTTGCAGCGCATGATCGGTCCGCGACAGCAGGCTGTGCAAGGTGTCTTCGTCCTGCAAGGTGGTGAGGCCGAGACTGACGGTGACCAGCAATTGTTTTCCACTGCAGAAATAGCGCTGCTTTTCGATGTGCTGACGAATTTTCTCTGCGATCTTCAGACCGGTCTGTCCATCGATGTCCTTGAGCAGGACGACAAAGGCTTCCGTGCTCCAGCGACACACGATGTCCGAATGCCGCAGGTTTTGTGTCAGGTCGCGGGCGAACCCGGCCAGCAGTTGATCGGTGGCGACATGACCATGGGTGGTGTCCAACCGCTTGAAATCGTCCAGTTCCATCAGCAGCGCAGTCAAGGGTTTGGGTTCGCGCTGGGCTTCATGGAGGGCTTGCACGGCCAGCAGATCGAAGCCACGGCGATTCGGCAATTCGGTCAGACTGTCGAGGGTGGCTTGGGCGTCGATGCGTTGTTGGTAACTGTTGATCAACCGATAAAGGATTGCCAGGACAGCCAGCGTCACGAGTATGCCGATCAACAGGTTCAGATACAGTGTCTTGAGGATGTTATCGCGTACCGAGGCATGGGCTGCGTAATAGCCCAGCAACGCAATGATCAGGAATCCGGTACCCAGCAGCGCCACCACGGCCAGGAGCGGCTTGCGCTGGGAATACAACGGCGAACGGAGCGACATGGCGATTCCCTTGGCGCAGACCCAATGAAGTCAGTTTAGTGGCCTTGTGGGAAAAGACAGTCGAATTTGCAGGTTTGTGGGACCGTGGCGAGGGAGCTTGCTCCCGCTGGGCCGAGAAGCGGCCCCGAAAGCGTCTGCTTCGCAGCCGAGCGGGAGCAAGCTCCCTCGCCACAGGTTCAGCTTTATTCCAGGCTACGCAGATAAGCCCGCCATCCCCCCAGATGACTGATGTCCTGCGCGCCCTCCAAACCATAGGCCTCGCAAATGAATCCGCTTTCCCAGCGCCCATCGGCCAGTTGCACCTTGCCCAGCCCCAACGGTGCGGGGATGCCGGTCAGGAACGAACCCAGTTCGCTGCTCGGCAGCTCCCAGACTTCCACCTCGATCGCTACGCCGCCTTTACGAACCCGAACCATGCCGGGACGCAAGGGTGGGCCGCCGGCCAAGGCATGGAGGCGGTAGTCCGGTGAGCTCTGGGTGGCCTCGATCAGCCGGCCACCGCGTTGCTTGAGCTGCCAGTTCAGCGCCAACCCGTCCAGGTGTGCGCCGCACACGACCAGCCGTGCCCGGTCGTGGCGCGCCGGGTGGGCGGGAACAGGCAAGGCCTTATCCTGTTGACGCTGCAAGGCATCGGCCACGCTCAAGAGGTATTGATCGGTGAACGCTCGACCGAACAGCGTCACGCCCCAAGGCAAGCCGTTGGCCATGAATGCGCTGGGCACGGCGACGGCGGCGTAGTCCAGCAGGTTCATGAAATTGGTGTAGTACCCCAGCTCCGAGTTGCGCAGCACCGGTTCGGCGGCCAGTTCGGCGAGGGTCACCGGTCGGCCGATGGTCGGTGTGAGTACGCAATCAAGCGCCTCCATGGCCCGGTCGCATTGGGCTTTGAGCGTTTGCAAACGGTAGCGGGCGCGGAAGGTTTGTACACCATCCACCGTAGGCGCTTTCGCCAATACGGCACGGATGACGGGCAGTACGGCGTCGGGCTCGCGCTCCATCAATGGGCCGGCAACGCTGTAGCGTTCGGCCACCCACGGGCCTTCATAAAGCAGCCGTGCGGCTTCCAGGAACGGCGACAGGTCCAGTTCCACGGCTTCGCCGCCCAGGCGTTCGAGTCGCTCGATGGCATCCAGAAACAGTTGCGGACCTTCAGGACAGCCGAAAAACGCCAGGTCTTGCTGGCGCGGCACACCGAAGCGAAAGCGCCGGGGGGCGCCGAACGCGGTGCCATCGTTCCACTGCGGGTTGTGGCGGCTGTAGTCGTCACGAGGGTCTGGACGGGCCGTCAGCGCTAACAGCTGGCTGGCTTCCTTGGCCGTCGCCGTGAAGGTCGTGACGCAGTCCAGCGTGCGACAGGCCGGGACCACGCCCGCCGTGGAGATCAGCCCCAGGGTGGCTTTCAATCCCACCAGGTTGTTCAGCGCGGCGGGCACCCGACCGGAGCCGGCGGTATCGGTGCCCAAGGCAAAGCTCGCCACGCCCAGGGCCACGGCCAGCGACGAGCCGGCGCTCGAGCCACCCGCCGGGTAGTCGGGCAGCACGCTGTTGCGGCAGGCGCCGTAGGGCGAGCGAGTGCCATTGAGCCCGGTGGCGAATTGGTCGAGGTTGGTCTTGCCCAGGGGGATCGCGCCCAGTGCCAGCAACTGTTCGACGATGGTGGCCGAACGTGGCGGTACGTAGGCAAACGAAGGGCAGGCGGCAGTGGTGGGAATGCCGGCCAGGTCGATGTTGTCCTTGATGGCAAAAGGTACGCCGTACAGCGGCAGGCTCTCGAGGTCGCGGCCTTCCAGCGCGGCCAGGTAGGGTTCCAGTTCCTCGGCCGTCAGCAGGTGGATGAACAGGTGATAGTCCGGGTTCAGCGCCGCGGCTTTTTCCCGCAGCTCCAACAGCAATGTCCGAGGCGTCAGTTCGCCGCTGCGGTAGGCATTGCGCAGGTCGTCCAAGCGAAGAGAGAAGTTCATGGGGTTAATCCTTTGATTGAGTTCAGTCACGTTCCAGCACCACGACGCGCTGTCCGGCGCGCACTGCCGAACCGGGCTGGACGCGCACCTCGCGTACCAAGCCGGCCACGGGTGCCAGCACCGGGATTTCCATCTTCATCGACTCCAGGATGACCAGCACATCGCCAGCGGCGACCCGAGCGCCAACCTCCACCTGCACCTGCCAGAGGTTGCCGGCGATATGGCTGTCGACACTCAGTTGACCGTCAGTCAGCGGCGAATCTTCGCTCGGTGCGATGGCCGGTTCTTCGCTGTCGAAGTGCGCCTGGCCACTGGCGATCCAACGCTCGCGCTCGGCCTCGAAGGCGCCTTGTTGCTGGCGGCGGAACGCGGCGATGCTGTCAGCCTCCTGCGCCAGGAAACGCTGGTAGTCAGCGAGATTGAGCTGGCTATGCTCGATCTTCAGGTCGAAGCGGCCCAGGGGGAAGTCCCGGCGGATGCGCAACAGTTCATCGGCACTGACCGGGTAGAAGCGGATCTGGTCGAAGAACCGCAGCAGCCACGGCTTGCCGTCGAAGGCGGCGACGTCCCGATAGCGGTTCCACATCTGCAACGTGCGCCCGACGAACTGATAGCCGCCCGGGCCTTCCATGCCGTACACGCACATATAGGCACCGCCGATGCCCACCGAGTTTTCCGCGGTCCAGGTCCGGGCCGGGTTGTATTTGGTTGTCACCAGCCGATGCCGTGGGTCCAGTGGCGTGGCGACCGGCGCGCCGAGGTAGACGTCCCCCAGGCCCATCACCAGGTAGCTGGCGTCGAACACCGTGCGCTGCACTTCGTCGAGGTTGGGCAGGTCGTTGATGCGCCGGATGAACTCCAGGTTGCTCGGGCACCAGGGCGCGTCCTTGCGCACGGTGGTCATGTATTTCTCGATGGCGAGTTGGCAAGCCGGATCGTCCCAGGACAATGGCAGGTGGACGATGCGCGACGGCACTTGCAGATCCTGCGCGGCGCACACGGCGTCCCATTCACCGACGATGAGCGTCAGCAGATCGGCCAGGGGCATTTGCTCGGGTTGGTAGTGCACTTGCAGCGAGCGAATGCCCGGCGTCAGGTCGATCACGCCGGGCAGGTGTTTGTGTTCCAACGCTTGCATCAAGGCGTGGGCGCGAAAGCGCAGCACAAGGTCCAGTTCGGGGGCGCCGATTTCCAGCAGCAGGTGGGTGTCGCCGGCCAGGCGAGCGACCAGGCGGGTATCGTCCTGGCCGATATCCAACACCACAGGCGACCCCCATTTCTGTGTGTGCCCAGAACCTGTGGCGAGCGAGCTTGCTCGCGCTGGGTCGCGAAGCGGCCCCAACTCTTTATCGGTAGGATCATTGTCTGGCGAGTGCTGCGCACTCGAGCGGGAGCAAGCTCCCTCGCCACAAGGGATGTGTGTCGCCAGTGAGCGGGCGGTCGATATGTCCACCGGCACAAACCGCACCTTGTCCCCTGCCTTGAGTTGCCCCAACTGCCAGAGGTCCGCTTCGATCACCGTCACCGGGCAGACGAAACCGCCCAGGCTCGGGCCGTCGGGGCCGAGGATGACGGGCATGTCGCCGGTGAAGTCCACGGCACCGATGGCGTAGGGGTTGTCATGGATGTTGGAAGGGTGCAGCCCGGCCTCGCCGCCGTCGGCGCGCACCCATTCGGGTTTCGGCCCGATCAGGCGCACGCCGGTGCGGCTGGAGTTGAAGTGCACTTCCCACGCCGTGTCGAAGAAGGTCTGGATGTAACGCTCGGTGAAATATTCCGGCGCGCCGTGGGGACCGTAGATCACGCGGATCTGCCGCACGCTTGGCAGTTCCAGGATCGGCGCGCTCGTTGGCGGCGGTGTCGTGTGCTCGCTCAGCGGTGCCAGGTGCAACACGTCGCCGGTACACAACGCTCGTCCGCCGTGGCCGCCAAACTGGCCGAGGGTGAAGGTGCTTTTACTGCCCAGGTAATCCGGCACTTGCACGCCGCCTTGCAGGCACAGGTAACTGCGTGCCCCGGCGCCAGAGATGTTGCCGATCGCGAGGGTGGCGCCGGCAGCAATCGACAACGGTGTATTCATCGGCACCGCTTCACCGTCGAGCGTGAGGGCAATCACCGCACCGGTCACCGCCACTCGGGCGGCGCAGTTGAAACGCAGCAGCGGCCCGTTCATGGTGATTTCCAATGCCGCCGCACCTTCTTCGTTGCCCAAGAGGCGATTGCCCAGGCGCAACGATCGACTGTCCATCGGTCCTGACGGCGGCACCCCCACCGCCCAATAACCGAGGCGGCCGGGATAGTCCTGGACGCTGGTCTGGGTGCCTGGACTGAGCACTTCAACGGTGTGGGCACGATAGACCAACGTCTCCAGGCAACGGGTCCAGGGCTGGCCGCTGGCAAACGGTGTGTCGAGGAGAATTTGTTGCAGGTATTGGCGGTTGGTCTCGACGCCGTACAGCAGGCTTTCATCCAGTGCTTGATAAAGGCCCAGGCGCGCTTGCTCGCGGGTCGGCGCCCAGCGAATGACCTTGGCGATCATCGGGTCGAAGTAGGGCGGGATCTGGCAACCGGCCTCGACCCAGGTGTCGATGCGCAGTGTTTTGCCGTCGGCCTGGGGAAATTTCACGGCGGTCAAAAGCCCAGGGCTTGGCTGGAAATCCCGGCCTGGGTCCTCGGCATACAGGCGCGCCTGGATCGCGTGGCCCTCGGCTTTCAAACCTTGGCCCAGCTCGTTCAGTGGCGGTAAATCACCGGCCGCCAATTGCACCATCCAGCGCACCAGGTCCACGCCCCACACCTGCTCGGTGACGCCGTGCTCCACTTGCAGGCGGGTGTTCACTTCCAGGAAATAGAAGCGCCCGGCGTCGCTGTCGAACACGAATTCCACAGTGCCGGCGCTGCGGTAGTTCACGGCTTGGGCCAGTTGGATCGCCGCTGCGCAGAGTTCGTCGGCCATGCCCTCGGGCAGGTTCGGCGCCGGGGTTTCCTCGAGGACTTTCTGGTTGCGCCGTTGCACCGAGCAGTCGCGCACGCCCAGGGCGATCACCTGGCCCTGGCCGTCGCCGAACACCTGTACCTCCAGATGCCGTGCGCGTTCGATGTACTTCTCGATGAACACTCCGGCATCGCTGAAGTTGTTCTGGCCCAGGCGCTTCACAGCTTCGAAGGATTCGCTCAGCTCAGCGGCGCTGCGACACACGCGCATGCCGATGCCGCCGCCGCCGGCGGTACTTTTGAGCATCACCGGATAACCGATCTGAGTGCCGGCCAGTAGCGCGGCGTCGAGGCTGTCGAGCAGTTCGGTGCCTTCGAGCAGCGGCACGCCGTGTTGCCGAGCCAGGTCGCGGGCGGTGTGCTTGAGGCCGAACACGCGTAGTTGCTGTGGTGTCGGACCAATGAAGGCGATCCCGGCCGCTTCGCAGGCTTCGGCGAAGGCTGCGTTTTCCGAGAGAAAGCCGTAGCCGGGATGAATCGCCGTCGCGCCACTGTTTTTGGCGATCGCCAGGAGCTTGTCCACCGCCAGATACGTATTGGCCGCCGCGCCTTCGCCCAGGCTGTGGGCTTCGTCGGCCTGCAAAATATGCAGGCTGGCGGCATCGGCTTGGGAATACACCGCGACACCTTGGACCTTCAGTTCGCCCAAGGTCCGCAGGATGCGGCAGGCGATGGCGCCACGGTTGGCAATCAGGATTTTTTCGAACATGGCATTACCCCTCAGGCATACAGGTCTGCCTGAATTGGGATGCGGGCCGTCCCGCAGTTTTCGATGGCCGCCGGGGTCGTCCCAGGTGGCGAAACTTCCAAACACCTCATCCCCTGTGGGGTTCATGAAGTTATTTGATGCACTGCCCCGACCTGCTCTGGCACAACGCGAACAGCCAGCGCCGCAGGCGGGTGAGTTTCAGTTCCATATCAAAAGCTCCGCAGGCGTGGGGTTGTAGGCGTTGCACGGGTTGTTCAGTTGCGGGCAGTTGGAGATCAACACGATCACGTCCATCTCGGCCCGCAGGTCGACGTATTTGCCTGGCGCCGAGATCCCGTCTTCGAAGGTCAGCCCGCCAGCGGCGGTGACTGGCACGTTCATGAAGAAGTTGATGTTCGGCCCGATATCGCCCTTGCCCAGGCGACCGTCGTGGGCACAGGCCCGCAGGTAGTTATCACGGCAGCTGTGCATGTAGCGTTTCTCCAGGGCGTAGCGCACGGTGTTGCTTTCCTGTGCGCAGGCGCCGCCGAGGGTGTCGTGGCGCCCGCAGGTGTCTTCGACGATGGTCAGCATCGGGTGGCCGAGGTTCGAATAGAGCACGCTGCCGGTGCTCAAATAAACGCTGTTTTGCCGGCGCAGGGTGCGCTGCACGTCGTAGCGTTCCTTGGGGTTGGCCAGGCTGTAGAACAGCGTATCGACCGCCTGGTTGCCTTCAAGGTCGAGAATGCGCAGGGTCTGGCCCGCCTTGACCTCCACCAGCCAGGGTTCCCCGGCGGGAATCGTGGCACGGTAGACGGCGGTGTCGGGTTGCTTGTGTGCGGTGGCGATGGCGTGTGACATGGCAGCGATCCTTCAGGCGAACAGGCGGTCGGTGTTGATGAAGCCGCGTTGGTTTTCCGGGCGCGAAAGGCGGCAGTGCTCGGCGACGCTGGCATCGGCATTCATCCAGCTGAGCTTGAGCGGTTGCGGGGCGTATTGCGGGTTCGGGTCCATCGGGTGTTGCAGCGCGGTCAGCACCACCAGGGTGTCCATCGGCGCGTACAACTCGATGTAGTCGCCGGTGAGGGAATTGCCCTCGACGAAGTGAAAGTTTCCGGCCTCATCGACATCGACCCGGCTGAACAGGTTGAGGGTCATCAGCAGGTCGGACAGGCCCAGTCCCCATTTGCCCAGTTCCACCAACAGGTTGTCGGTGCCGTTGCGAAAGAAGCCGTTGCGCAGTTCCTGGTAGCGGCCCTGACCGTATTTTTGCGCGACTTCCTCGGCGCAGAGCACGCCGCCCAGGCTGTCGCTCCAGCCGCAGGTGTCGGCGGTGATGGCGGCGAGCACTCGGCCCATGTCCGAGTACAGGCAATGGCCGGCGGTGAGTTTGGCGGTGTGTTGGCATTTGAGGCTATCGGGCAGGTTCAGGCGTTCGGTTTTCTCGTTGGCATTGAGCAGCGTCAGGCTCACGTTGGCGCCGCCGCGCAGGTCGGTCAGGCGTAGCAGTTGGCCGCGCTTGAGCACGAAGGAACGGTGGCCGCCGCCGGGCAGCAGTTCTTCGGCGAAAGGCGTAAACAAGTGGGTCGAGTCGGTCATGAAAAAACTCCGTTCAAGCAATACGCAACGTGCCGGCCAGTTCGGCAGGCAGGGCGTCGACGGCGGCACGGGCGGTGCGGCGGTCGCTGTTCAATGGGATGTCGTAGGTGATGCGGGCGCCATAGGCGCCGGGGGCGTGGGGATCGACGCGGACCTTGTCGAACACCAACAGGCGTGTGCCGAGGCTGAAACCTTCGGACAGGTCGTGGGTGACCATGAACACCGTCAGCCGGGTTTCGCGCCACAGCTCCAGCAACAGGGCGTGCATGTCTTTGCGAATGCCCGGGTCGAGGGCGCCGAAGGGCTCGTCCAGCAGCAGGACACGCGGCTTCATGATCAGTGCCTGGGCGATCGCCAGCCGCTGCTGCATACCCCCGGACAGTTGCGCCGGGTATTTATCCAGCGCATGGCCGAGGCCGACTTTTTCCAGTAGTTGTGCGGCTTCTTCGCGGGCCTGGCGCTTGGCGCTGCCGAACAGCCGCCCCAAAAGTGCTGAGCGCGGCAACTCCAGGCCCAGGGTTACGTTGTCCAGCACGCTCAGGTGCGGGAACACCGAATAACGCTGGAACACCACGCCCCGGCTGGCATCCGGCTCGCCGGCCAAGGGTTCGCCATCGAGGAGAATCTGTCCGCGGCTGGCGCGTTCTTGGCCCAGCAGTAGCCGCAGGAAGGTCGACTTGCCACAACCCGACGCGCCTACCAGGGTGCAGAACTCCCCTTCGGCGACCCTCAGGTTCAAGCGCTCGAGCACCACCTGATCGGCGTACTGCTGCCAGACGTTGTTCACAGTAATGAAACTCATGCCTTCGCCCCTTCATACCAAGGGAACGCTTGCCGGGTCAGGCGCTTGAGGCACCAGTCCATCAGCCAGGCGAGTAGGGTGATCCACACCACGTACGGCAAGATCACGTCCATCGCCAGGTAACGACGCACCAGGAAAATCCGATAGCCCAGCCCATCGGTGGAGGCGATGGCTTCGGCGGCGATCAGAAACAGCCAGGCCGAACCGAGCATCAGCCGCAGGGAAATCAACAGGCGCGGCAGCAATTGCGGCAGCACCACCCGCAGCATCAGGGTCCAGGTCGAAGCGCCCAAGGTCTGGGCCTTGATCAGCAGTTCGGGCGGAATTTCCCGGGCGCGCTGTTCCAGGTCGCGAGCCAGGCACGGTGTGATGCCAATCACGATCAGCATCACTTTCGACAGTTCCCCCAGGCCAAAGACGATGAACAGGATTGGCAGGATGGCCAGCGGCGGCACCATCGACACCACGGTGAGCAGCGGCGATAACGGCGCGCCCAATAGCGGCAACGTGCCGGCGGCGATGCCCAGGCACAGCCCAGCCAGGGCACTGATGCCCAGGCCGATGGCCAACCGACGCAGGCTCGAGGCGGTGTCTTGCCAGAGCAAGTAATCGCCACTGCGGGCGTCGGTGGTGAAGGCCAGGCGTTTCACCGCATCGGCCATCTGCACGGCGCTGGGCAGGAGCTTGTCGTTGGGGTTGTCCGTCAACCGTTCGGCCGAGCCCATGAAGTAGGCGAGCAACACCAGCGCGAAGGGCAGGATCACCAGCAACAAGCGGCTGGGACGATCCGGGTAGCGGTTGATCAGGCGCATGCCAGGTCCTCCGGTTTACAGCTTGGCGTCGGCGGCCAGCTGTACGTAGGTTGGGTCAAAGCGCAGCTTGAGGTTGGCCTTGTCGCCGCGGGTTACGCCATTGGCGAACGCCATGCCGACTGCGTTGGCGTCCTTGGCGCCTTCGCCCAGCAAGCCGTGCTGGAACGAGAAGTTGGCGACTTTGCCCATGGTGGCGGGCAGTTGTTCGCTGGTGGCGAAACCCAGGGCTTCCTTGGGCGTGGCGAACAGCTTGGTGGTGTCCAGTTGCGCCTGGAAGCCGGCCAGGTCGGTTCCCGAAGCCTTCGCCATGTGCTCCAACGCGCTCTTGCTCGCGGCGTTTTTCGCGTTCATCAGCGCCACCACTTCAAACCAGGCGCCGGTCAACGCTTTGCCCAGGGCCGGGTTGTCCTGCAGGGTCTGGGTGTTGACCACCATCATGTCCATGATTTCGCCAGGGACCTGGCTGGAATTGAACACTTCGCTCACGCCGGGCTGGGCCTTGATGTCCGAGAGCATCGGGTTCCAGGTGGTGACGGCCTTGACCTGGTCGGTGTTGAAGGCGGCAGAGATGTCGGCGTCGGAGGTATTGACGACTTTCAGGTCTTTCTCGGCGAGACCAACCGAATCCAGGGCGCGGGCCAGCAGGTAATGGGACACCGACAGTTCCACCAGGTTGACGTCCATACCCTTGAGATCGGTGACTTTCTTGCCTTCGCCCTTGAGGACGATGCCGTCGTTGCCATTGGAGAAGTCGCTGACGATCAGCGCGGTGCTGTCCACGCCACCGGCGGCGGGAATGGTCAGGGCGTCCATATTGGTCATGGTGCAGCCGTCGAACTGACCGGCGGTGTACTGGTTGATGGATTCGACGTAATCGTTGAGCTGCACGACATCGATCTTGATGCCGTATTTTTTCGCCCATTTATCGACGATGCCTTGGCTACCGGCGTATTCCCAGGGCATCCAGCCGGCGTAAATGGTCCAGCAGACGCTGAAGTGGTCTTTTTGAGCAGCGGCGGATGAGAAGCTCACGAGGGCCGAGAGGACGGCGAGGAGCAGGGCGGACAGACGAAGCTTGAGCATGGTGGTTCTCCAGTTGATCAAGGGCGGACAGGAGCAACGCGGCACCGCGAACGGTGGCTTGTCTCCCGGGCTTTTGTCCCGCCGTGTAACCTCAACTGGAGGTCGCCAACTCTCGGACCAGTCACTCGCCAGAGGCGAGCCGGAACCCTAGTCAGCCATTGCAAATTGTGGTGCCGCGAACCTGTGATGACTCCTGCACGGAATTTGTTAAAGCGAGAGCCGTGCCAATTCGGGCAAAGGCCCGGGATAGAGAGGGCAGGAGTTGGGGAAGGACGATTGAGGGCGGATTTGTGCTTGCTTGTGGTGCCGTCGCGCACCGGAAGAGGGCGACGAGCGACATGTTTCTAGTTGTTGCCAGGTCGCACCAGATTCCGATTTTGCTGTCTGAATATGCGTCAGTCACACAAAGTTGGCTGCCGCCCATCAGCGTCGCTGATGCGGCTCATTCGCGGTCCAGGAGGCCGCCATGTATCGACGACTGCTCCTCATTGCGTTTCTCGGTTTGACTCTTTCGGCCTGCGTGCCTTACTACGACGGAGACTCGAGCTACTACCGTTCCGAGGTCTATACCTCACCGGCACCGGTCTATTACGGTGGCGGGAGTTATTATTCGGCTCCGCGTGGCTATTACGCCCCGCGGTATTACCAACCGGCGCCGCGCTATTACTCGGCACCGCGTTACTACCAACCGGCGCCGCGCCATTACTCGGCACCGCGTTACTACCAGCAAGGCCCACGCTACTACTCGCCACCGCGAGCGGCGTACCGGTCTTATCCGAATCGGGGTGGCTGGGACGGCCATGACCGGGGCGGCTGGAATGACGACCGACGCGGTCGAGGCGGACGTGATCATCGGGGACGCGGCGATCACGATGGACGGGGCAGTCACCGCTGATCCCAGGGCAACAGAAAGCGGCGCATAAAGCGCCGCTTTTTTGTGCCTGCAATAAACCCGATGGGATAGCTCTTGTGGGAGTTGCTGACTCGTTACTCGTTAGACAAATCCGCCAACGGATGCCGACCTTCCCACGCCTTGTGAAAGTGCGCCTCGACCGCCGCCTCGGGCACATGGTTGATGTCCGGCCAGTGCCAACGGGGCTTGTGGTCCTTGTCGATCAGCCGCGCGCGCACGCCTTCGCTGAATTCCGGATGGCGACAGCAGTTGAGGCTCAAGGTGTATTCCATCCGGAACACGCCGGCCAAGGACAAATGCCGGGCACGGGCGATCTGTTCCCAGACCAGATGAGCGGTCAGCGGGGAGCCTTCGCTCATGGTCTTGGCCGCGCGGGCGATCAACGGGTCCGGGTGGTCCACCAACAAACTGAGCGCTTTCCAGGCGCAGCGCACATCGCTGACATCCAGCCATTCATCGATTTTCTGCCGACGTGGTAGCCATTGGGCTTCGGGCATTTGGCCGACCGCTTCCTGTTGCAGGGCCTTGAGCAGGCTGTTGAGCTGCACCTCGGTCTGTTCCTGCCAGTTGAGTTGCAGTAGGCCTTCGATCAGGTCGTCCTGTTGTTCATCCAGCAAAAAGCGGTCGGCCAGGTCCAGGTCGATGGCGTCCCGGGCATTCATGTGGGCGCCGGTCAGGCCGAGAAACAGCCCGAGCTTGCCGGGCAGGCGCGACAAGAACCAACTGGCGCCGACATCCGGGTACAGGCCGATGCTGATTTCCGGCATGGCCAGGCGACTGCTTGGCGTGACGATGCGGGTACTGGCGCCTTGCAGCAGGCCCATGCCGCCACCCAGTACATAACCATGCCCCCAGCACAGCAGGGGTTTGGGGTAGGTATGCAGGTTGAAGTCCAAGCGGTATTCCGCGGCGAAGAATTGGGCCGCCAACGGCGGCACTTCGCCGGGATGGGCGCGGCAGGCCTCCACCAAGCTGCGCACTTCACCGCCGGCGCAGAAGGCCTTGGCGCCATTGCCGCGCAACAGCACACACACGACCTGTGGCTCCCGGGCCCAGGCATCGAGACGATCACGCAAGGCGTTGATCATCGGCAGGGACAAGGCATTCAAGGATTTTTCGGCGTCCAGGGTGGCGATGCCGATACGGGCACCGTCGATGCCGGTGAGCTCTTCGAAGTGCAGATTCATCGTGACCTCGATCAGAAATTTGAATAATCAGTATGACCGCTGCGTGGGAAAGTGCTGGTTCTGCGTCAGATCAATTGACAAGCCATGTAGGCTTTCCTAGGGTGCGCCCATTGTTTTTACCGGATGCAACCATGACTGCCGACGACCGTATCAAACTCGAACCGAGCTGGAAGCAGGCACTGCGTGCCGAGTTCGACCAGCCCTACATGGCGGAGTTGCGTGAGTTCCTACGCAGTGAATACGCCGCTGGCAAGGAGATCTATCCGCCGGCTCCACTGATTTTCAACGCCCTCAACTCCACGCCGCTGGACAAGGTCAAGGTGGTGATCCTCGGCCAGGATCCGTATCACGGCCCGGGCCAGGCCCATGGCTTGTGTTTCTCGGTGCAACCGGGTGTGCCGGCGCCGCCGTCGTTGGTCAATATCTACAAGGAGTTGAAGCGCGATCTGAACATCGACATGCCCAACCACGGCTATCTGCAAAGCTGGGCCGACCAGGGCGTGTTGCTGCTCAACACTACCATGACCGTGGAGCGTGCCAACGCCAACGCCCACGCAGGCAAGGGCTGGCAGCATTTCACCGACCGGGTCATCGAAGTGGTCAGCGAACACCAGCAGAACCTGGTCTTCCTGTTATGGGGCGCCCATGCCCAGAGCAAGCAGAAACTGATCGACGCTACCAAGCACTTGGTGCTGACCTCGGTTCACCCGTCACCGTTGTCGGCTTATCGGGGTTTTCTGGGGTGCGGGCATTTCAGTCGGGCCAACAAGTTCCTCGAGCAACATGGCGAGGCGCCTATTGATTGGCGGTTGCCGCCGCTTTAAGTGGTCGGCAGTCAGGGCTTCATCGCGAGCCCAAACCACCCACAACCCGTGGCGAGGGAGCTTGCTCCCGCTCGGCTGCGCAGCAGTCGCAAAATCGGATCATGCGGTCCGGCTGAAAAAATGCAGAGGCCTGCTTCGCAGGCCAGCGGGAGCAAGCTCGCTCGCCACATTGGGTTTGTGTGGAGCCGAAATTGGAGCTCGACCGAAGTCCCTGTGGGAGTGAGCTTGCTCGCGATGAAGGCAACTTGGTCTACAAGTCCGAACCCGGCTTGCGCATCCAATACCTGAACAACGGCTCCGCCAGAAACAACACAAACAGCAATCGCATCACCTGCAACGCTGTCACCAATGGCACTGACAGTTGCAATGTTTCCGCCGTCAGGCTCATTTCCGCGATGCCGCCGGGCATCATACCGAGTGTCAGTGAACGCAGATCCAGATGGGTCAAGGTGCTCAAGCCTAGGGCTGCAAGCGTGGCGATCAGCATCGTCAACACCGTGCCGATCAGGGTACGCCCCATGAACGACGGCGCCCGACGAAAGAACTGCCGGTTGAAATGACAACCCAATCCGCTGCCGATCAACCACTGGCCGACCTGGCTGGCGCCGTTGGGCAGGCCGATGTGCAGGTCCCAACCGACGCTCACCGCCGCACTTACCAGCAAGGGTCCGAACAACCAGGGGTTGGGTTGGCGCAATCGCTCCCAGACCCAGGCGAGCAGGGCGCCCGCCGGGAACAGGATCGCCAGCCACAGCCAGTCCACCGTCGTGGCGTGTTGCACCGGCGAGCCTTCGCCCAACAGGTACTTGAAGGCTGCCGGCACGCACAGCACTACCACCAGCACCCGCAGGCTCTGGCCTGCTGCAACACGACTAAGGTCCGCGCCGTTGCGGGCGCCGAGGTTGACCATTTCGCCGGAACCGCCCGGCATGCTCGAGAAGAACGCGGTGGCGCGCTCCTCGCCAGTGCGACGCATGAGCCAGACACTCACCACGCTGGACACGCTGGTGATCAGCGCGCCGAAGAAGATCAGGCCGAAGTGGCTTAGCACCTGCTCCATCACCACAGGCGTGAAGTGCAGGCCGATACCGATGCCCACCACCCATTGGCCGCACTTACGGCCGCCGGGGATTTCCATCAGTTGCCACGGCGTAAGACAGCGCACCAGGATGATCGCCAGCAACGAGCCGACCATCCAGGGCAAAGGCCAGCCGATCAGGCTGGCCAGGTAACCGCCGGCCAGGCCGACCAGCGGTGTTCCCCACCATTGTCTGAATATCGCCTCAGACATTGGCCAGGGCGCGACGTTGAGCGGCGCGGCGACGCCAGATTCGCAGCAATGGCATGAACAGCATGATCGCTGTCAGGATCCAGCAGCCGAACGTGATCGGGCTCGACCAGAGGATCTCCAGTGCACCGTTGGAAATCGACAGCGCACGCCGCAGGTTCTGCTCCATCAGGCCACCGAGGATGAAGCCCAGCAGCACTGGCGACAGCGGGAAGTCCAGCTTGCGCAGGATATAGCCGAAGATGCCGATACCGATCATCAGGAACAGGTCGAACGTGGTGGCATGCACCGCATAGACACCGATCCCGGTGATGATCGCGATGACCGGAACCAGCGCCCAGTTCGGCACCGCCAGGATCCGGGTGAAGATGCGGATCATCGGGATGTTGAGGATCACCAGCATGACGTTGGCGATGAACAACGACGCGATCAGGCCCCAGACGATGTCCGGCTGTTGCTGGAACAGCAGTGGACCGGGCGTGATGTTGTACAGCGACAGCGCGCCGATCATCACCGCGGTGGTGCCCGAGCCGGGAACACCGAGGGTCAGCATTGGCACCAGCGCACCGCAGGCCGCGCCACCGATGGCTGTTTCCGGGGCGGCGAGGCCGCGCTTGTCGCCCTGGCCGAACGTGCCACCGGCGCCGGCAATGCGTTTTTCCGTCATGTAGGCCACGGCACTGGCCAGGGTCGCACCAGCACCCGGCAGCACGCCCATGATGAAACCGAGCACGCCGCAGCGCAGGTTCACAGTGAAGACCGACGCGGCTTCCTTGAAGTTGAACATCATTCGCCCGGTAGCTTTCACTGCCTCCTGGCCGCGATGGGTTTTTTCCAGCAGCAACAGGATTTCGCTGATGGAGAACAGGCCCAGCACCAGCACGACGAACTGGATGCCGTCGGTCAAGTGGATGTTGTCGCCGGTGAAGCGGTATACGCCGCTGTTGGCATCGATCCCGACACTGGACAGGAACAGGCCGATCAGCGCCGCGATGAAGGTCTTGAGCGGTCGGTCGCCGGCCATGCCGCCGAGGCAGACAATGGCGAACACCATCAGGACGAAATATTCCGCCGGCCCGAAGGCAATCGCCCATTTGGCCAGCAACGGTGCGAACAACACCATGCCGCAGGTGGCGATGAACGCGCCGATGAATGAACTCCACGCCGACAGCGACAACGCCACGCCGGCCAGGCCTTGGCGGGCCATTGGATAGCCATCGAGGGTGGTCATCACGGTGGAAGCTTCACCCGGGATGTTGAGCAGGATCGAGCTGATACGTCCGCCGTATTCGCAACCCAGGTACACCGCGGCCAGCAGGATCAGCGCCGATTCCGGCGGCAGCCCCAAGGCAAAGGCAATCGGGATCAGCAGCGCCACGCCGTTGATCGGGCCCAGGCCCGGCAGCAGGCCGACCACGGTGCCGATCAGGGTGCCGGTCAGTGCTGTGACGAGGTTGTAGGGGGTCAGTGCAACGCCAAAACCCTGGCCGAGATAATTCAGGGTATCCATATCAATTCTCCAGGACGTCGAGCAGGCCCAGGGGCAGCGGCACGTCCATCAGCTTGTCGAACAACAGGTAAAGACCGATGGCCATCAGGCTGATGATCACCACGCTGGGCACCCAGCGACCGCCGTAAAGGCGCGCCATCGGCACGCCGATCAGGATGCTGGCAAGAATGAAGCCCAAGGGTTCGAAGGTGCCGGCGAAGACCAGCAGCAGCACCACGCAGATACCGATTTTCTGCAACGTTTCGCGGTCCAGGTGCGGGTCTTCGTCGCTGTGCACGATGGGCGTCGGGCGAAACAGCATGTACAGCAATGCCAGCCCCATCAGCCCGAGCATCAGCAAGGGAAAGGCGCGCGGGCCGACCGGTTCGTAGGAAAAAGCCGCTTGATAGGGCCAGGCCATCAGTGCCAGGCCGATACAGGCCAGTAGCAGCACCGCGGCAAAAATACGTTGGATGGTGAGCATGACTAACTCCTGGGCGGCGCCGGGGATGCCAGCACCGCCACGCGACAGAGACGGTTACTGGATCAGGCCGAACTCTTTGGCCAGCACCTTGTAATCAGCCACTTGCTTCTTCACGTAGGTGTCCAGCTCCGGGCCGGTCATGGCAAACGGGAACAGCTCACGCTGGTCACGCAGCTTGGCGAACTCTTCGGAGGCCAGCAGCTTGTCGAACGCGTCCTTCCACCAGGCGTAGTCTTCGTCGCTGACTTTTGGCCCGAGGTAGAAGCCACGAACCACCGGCCAGACAATGTCGTAGCCTTGTTCTTTTGCGGTTGGAATGTCTTTCATCTCCGGCTCGTCGATACGCTTCTCGGCAAACACGGCCAGCAGGCGCATGTCGCCGCTCTGGATGTGAGGCATGGAGTCGGAAATGTCGGTACTGCCGACCTGGATGTGGCCGCCCAGCAGCGCGGTGGCGATCTCACCGCCGCCTTCGAGGGCCACGTAACGCAGGTCGCGCGGGTTGATGCCGGCGGCCTTGGCGATCAGGGCGGTCTGCATCCAGTCCTGGCTGCCGACGGTGCCGCCAGAGCCGATGACCACGGAGCCCGGGTCTTTCTTCAGGGCCTGTACCAGATCGTCGAGGTTCTTGTAGGGGGAATCGCTTTTCACGGCGATGGCGCCATAGCTGGTGCCGACGGCGGCCAGCCAGCGCACGGCGCTTTCATCGAAACGACCGAACTTGCCCTGGGCCAGGTTCAGCAACGAGCCGCTGGACCAGGCCACCAGCGTGCCGGCGTCGGCCGGACGCTGAGCGACGACTGCGTTGTAGGCCACTGCGCCGACGCCGCCCGGCATGTAGGTGACGCGCATCGGTTTGGTCAGCAGTTTTTGATTGACCAGCGCGCTTTGCGCCAGTTTGCAGGTCAGGTCAAAACCGCCGCCGGGAGAGGCTGGGGCGATGCATTCGGGGCGCTTGGGCTCCTTGGATGGATCAGCGGCCAGCAACTGCCCGGCGAACATCAGGCATCCGGCGGCCAGGGCTACTTTACGCAGGGAAAGGTTCATTGTTGTCTCCACAGGATTGTTGTTATGCGTGGTGAAAATGTGTCGTTGACGGATCCCGCCCAGGTCATCGCCGACGGGGCGCGCAGGTCATTACCGGGATTGGATGCAGGGCGACACCGCCCAAGGCGGTCTGGTTGAAGCGAGAAGGGCGAGCAGGCGCTGGGGCCTGTAGCTGCATGGACAGCATGGTGAATACTCCGCTTTTATTCTTCTTATTCAGGACGAAAATGCTTCGTGGCATTTTTCATTCGCGATCGGGCGCCGCGACGGTCAGTCGAAACTATCCGTAAAGGGACTCTAACGGCCCAACCTTTCGCTAACCTTTCAAAAGCTTTCAGCGTGTTTTTTGGCTTCACACTGGCGGATGCGGCTGTAAACTCCGCGCCAAAGAATGGCGTCGGCCATCCCTGAATCGAGGAATAACCCATGCGTGTTCTGCTCGTCGAAGACCATCTGCAGCTCGCCGAAAGCGTTGCCCAAGCGCTCAAGAGTGCCGGTTTGACCGTGGACGTGCTGCACGACGGCGTCGCGGCCGACCTGGCCTTGAGCAGCGAGGAATACGCCGTGGCGGTCCTGGATGTCGGGCTGCCGCGCATGGACGGCTTCGAGGTGTTGGCGCGTCTGCGGGCCCGTGGCAAGACCTTGCCGGTACTGATGCTGACCGCTCGCAGCGACGTCAAGGACCGCGTCCATGGCCTGAACCTCGGCGCCGACGATTACCTGGCCAAGCCATTCGAGCTCACTGAGCTGGAGGCCCGGGTCAAGGCACTGTTGCGCCGCAGCGTACTGGGCGGCGAGCGCCAGCAGCGCTGTGGCGGGCTGGTCTATGACCTGGACACCCGCCGGTTTACCCTCGACGATGAACTGTTGACGCTGACCTCCCGTGAGCAAGCCGTGCTGGAGGCGTTGATCGCCCGGCCGGGGCGGGTGATGAGCAAGGAGCAACTGGCGGCTCAGGTGTTCGGCCTGGACGAAGAGGCCAGCCCCGACGCCATCGAAATCTACGTCCATCGCCTACGCAAGAAACTCGATGGTCATGCGGTGGCGATCGTGACGTTCCGCGGCCTGGGCTACCTGCTGGAAAATCGCAATGCATAAGCCCGACAGCCTGCGCTGGCGGCTGCTTCGCAACCTCGCGCTGCTGCTGGTGGTATTGATGCTCGCCAGCGGCTTGAGCGCCTATTGGAACGGTCGCGAGGCTGCCGACACCGCCTACGATCGGACCCTGCTGGCTTCGGCCAGGACCATCGCAGCGGGCCTTTCGGCGCGTGACGGCAGCCTCAGTGCGGATGTGCCCTACGTGGCCCTGGATACTTTCGCCTACGACAGCGCCGGACGCATTTATTACCAGGTCAATGACATCGACAAGAAGCTGATTTCCGGCTATGAAAACCTCCCCGGTCCGCCGCCCGGCACGCCGCGCACGGACGATTACCCAGCCCTGGCGCGCTTTTACAACGCTCGCTATCAGGGCCAGAACGTGCGGGTGGTGAGCCTGCTCAAGGCCGTGAGCGAGCCGAACATGAACGGCATGGCGGAAATTCGTGTAGCGGAGACTGAAGAGGCGCGGGTCAGCATGGCCCGCGGGCTGATGGCCGACACGCTGTTGCGCCTGGGCATGCTGGCCGTGGGCGCGTTGCTGTTGGTGTGGTTTGCAGTCAGCGCGGCATTGCGCCCGCTGGAACGCTTGCGCACGGCGGTGGAAGAGCGCCAGCCGGATGACCTGCGGCCATTGCCCCTGGTGGAAGTGCAGCATGAACTCTGGCCGTTGGTGCGCGCCCTCAACCATTTCACCGAGCGTCTGCGCGGGCAATTCGAACGCCAGGCGCAATTCATTGCCGATGCCGCCCATGAATTGCGCACGCCCCTGGCTGCACTCAAGGCCCGCCTTGAGCTGGGCTTGCGAGCCAGCGAACCGGCGACCTGGCGTGAGACCCTGGAAACTGCGGCCCAGGGTACTGACCGGCTAACCCACCTGGCTAACCAATTGCTGTCCTTGGCGCGTGTGGAAAACGGCGCCCGGGCCATTGCCGAGGGCGGCGCGCAACTGCTTGATCTCAGCCAGTTGGCTCGTGAGTTGGGCATGGCCATGGCCCCGCTGGCCCATGCCCGAGGGGTGGCGCTGGCCCTGGAAGCCGACGAGCCTGTGTGGTTGCGGGGCGAGCCGACCTTGTTGAACGAGTTGTTGAGCAACCTGGTGGACAACGCCCTGGCCCATACCCCATCGGGCGGCAATGTAATCCTGCGGGTTTCTGCGCCGGCCGTGCTGGAGGTCGAGGACGATGGCCCCGGCATTCCGCTGCACGAGCGGGATCGGGTGTTCGAGCGCTTCTATCGACGCAACCAGCAAGTGGCCGGCTCCGGCCTGGGGTTGGCGATCGTGGGTGAAATCTGCCGTGCCCACTTGGCGCAGATTACCTTGCATGATGGGCTTGAGCGGGGGTTGAAGGTGCGGGTGAGTTTTATCCCAGGGTAGGGGCGAGCGACGCAGATCCCCGTGGCGAGGGAGCTTGCTCCCGCTGGACCGCGAAGCGGTCCCATAAGCCTTGCGCCTGCTGCGCAGTCGAACGGGAGCAAGCTCCCTCGCCACAGAAAACCAGGTTTACATTTCGCTTAATAAAACATCGACCGCGCTTCTTCGATATCCACGCAGCGGGCCTTGTTGTCCGGGTCGATCCCCAGTTTCTTGAAAGCCGGGACTGAAAACACATCAATTCGGCTGAGCGGGTGATCGGTGTCCTTGTAGCAATACAGCGCCGCGACCTGCACCAGGTCGACATAATCGATTTGCTTGGAATCCCGGGTGAAATCCAGATACAGCCCCGGCAGCTTCACCAACCGCTCCGGAAACTCCCAGACGCTAAGTAGTTTGTCCCCCAGTACCGGGTGAATCGTTTCGATGACGTGGTTGAGGCTGACCGGGTCCGACAGCAATTCATTGTTGTCTTGCGCATACGTCAGGATCGGCAACACGCCGATCTGGTGCACCAGCCCACCCAACGCGGCCTGGTCGGGCTTGAGTTGGGTGTAACCGCGACACAGCGCATAGCTGACGCCGGCGATCTCCAGGCTCTTGCGCCAGACCTCGCGCATCTTCAGTTCCACCACCTCGGAGCGGGCGTGGAAAATTTGCTCCATGACCAGGCCGATGGCCAGGTTGCTGCTGTAGTTGACGCCCAATCGAGTGATGGCCGTGTGCAGGTCGGTGACTTCCTGGGTGGCGCGCAGCAGTGGGCTGTTGACCACCTTTATCAGGCGTGCCGAGAGGGCCGTATCGCGGCCGATCACTTTGCTCAGGTTGCTGACGCTGATTTCCGGGTCTTCGGCGGCCCGGCGAATCTGCAGGGCCACTTCCGGTAATGTCGGCAGAACCAAGTCATCGTTATCGATGGCTTGCACCAAATCCCGTTGGACCTTATCCGCCAAATCGCTCATTTCGGTTCTCTAGGGTATTGCGGCAAATGCTGCGATCAGCGCTGGATTTCGCGGTCGCGATCCAGTTCGTAAGGCAGGTCCAACAGTTGAAGGCGTGGGCCTTCCAAGGCACCGAGGTGCAGATTGTCATCTTCTGCTGCTTCGGCCTGCAATACTGCCAGCAGTTCAATATTTCCTTCGCCGCGGGCGGCAATCACCACTTCGCCGATGGAACTGCCATGCGTGGGGGAGAACAGCGCTGTGCCGGGCTCCGGTAGTTCGCTGGCGTCCAGTTGCAGGCGATACAGGCGTCGCTTGAGCTTGCCCAGGTATTGCATGCGGGCGACGATTTCCTGGCCGGTGTAGCAGCCTTTCTTGAAACTCACGCCGCCGACGGCTTGCAGGTTGAGCATCTGTGGGATGAACAGTTCGCGGGTGGCCGGCATGACCTGGCCGATTCCTGCGCGGATCTGGCCCAGCAGCCAGGGGTTCAGGTCCGCTTCGGCCAGTTCTGCGCCCAGGCGGGTTCGCAGCGTCTGTGCCTGTTCGGCAGGGGCCCACAATTCGGCGCGACCGGGAGATACGCGGATGGCGATCAAGGCTTCATGGCGAGCCACGCTGTCGGTGTCGCTCGGCAGTTCGAGGCCCAGGTCGGTCAGCGCCTTGTCGGCGTTTTCCAGGCCGAAGCGAACCCAGGCCGCGCTTTCATCGGTGAGCTTGGACTTGGAGAACACGGCATATTTTTTCAAGTCGGCCAGTTGCGGTTCGAGCAACTCGGTGGCCATGGCCATTAATACACCGTCACCTTCAAGCAGAATGCGGAAACTCGATTGCATCCGGCCTTTCTGGGTGCAGCGGGCGCCGAGGCTGGCTCGTCTGTCGCTCAAGTAGTCGAGGTTGCAGGTCAATTGGCCTTGCAGGAATTTGCTGGCATCCACGCCGCGGACCGCGAGGACGCCTTCGTGGGACAGGGTGCAGAAAAAAGCGGAATCAGCCATGGGTCATCGCAGGATAAAAGGTCTGGTAGACATCATAAGGGGGCGCCCTTGAAATGGGTAGTTCACAAAGGATCGGTGGTGCCCGACCAAAGCTGTCTGTTCCACTGCGGCGGGGCCTGTATACTTGCGCTCTATTTGAGGAGCGCTCCATGGTCGAAGATGTTGAACTGAATCGCCTCTACTGGCACAGCCGCCGCGGCATGCTTGAGCTGGACGTGTTGCTGGTGCCATTCGTCAAAGAGGTTTATCCCCATCTCAATGAAGTGGACCGCGCGTGCTATGTCCGCCTGCTCGAATGTGAGGATCAGGACATGTTCGGCTGGTTCATGGAGCGCAGTGAATCCGAAGACCCTGAGTTGCAGCGCATGGTCCGGATGATTCTGGACCGTGTCCAGCCCAAGTAATCGCTTCGAATGCCGCTGGCAGGCCTCCGGGCAACTGCTGGCGGCTTATCTGCTGGCCCAGGTGTTCGCCCTGGGTTCGTTGTGCCTGTTGTCCGTCCCATCCTGGTTCGCAGCGCTTGGCATTATATTGTGTCTGGCCCATGGTGCCTGGGTGATCCCCCGATATGTCGTGCTGACCCATCGCCGGGCTTTCTGCGGGTTGCGTCGTAATGCCGCTGGCTGGCAACTCTGGAGCCGGGCCGATGGGTGGCGGGCTGTGCAACTGCGCCCCGATAGCCTGGCGCTGCCGATGATCGTCGTGCTGCGTTTTCGCGTGCAGGGTGAACGGCGGGTCCGGTCGGTGTGTGTGCCGCGCGACGCGCTGGCGCCGGATGTTCATCGGCGCCTGCGGGTGCAGCTCAGGTTCAGTCGGCGTAGGTGGGCGGCACCAGGATAGTGTCCAGTGCCTCGGGCAGCAGGTTCGGGTAGTCGAGGGTGTAATGCAGTCCCCGGCTTTCCTTGCGTTCCATGGCCGAGCGAATCATCAGTTCGGCCACCTGGGCCAGGTTGCGCAGTTCGATCAGGTCGCGACTGACTTTATAGTTGCTGTAGAACTCGTCGATTTCATCCAGCAGCAAGCGCACCCGATGTTGTGCTCGTTGCAGGCGCTTGTTGGTGCGCACGATGCCCACGTAGTCCCACATGAATCGCCGTAGTTCGTCCCAGTTGTGCGCGATGATCACGTCTTCATCCGAATCGGTGACCTGGCTGGCGTCCCACGAGGGCAGGGCGGCTGGAACGGCAATCTGCGGCAATTGCGCCAGGATGTCTGCCGCCGCCGAGCGGGCGTAGACGAAGCATTCCAGCAGCGAGTTGCTGGCCATGCGGTTGGCGCCGTGCAGGCCGGTGAAGCTGGTTTCGCCAATGGCATACAGGCCAGGCACGTCGGTGCGGCCCTGTTGGTCGACCATCACGCCACCGCAGGTGTAATGCGCTGCCGGCACCACCGGAATCGGCTGCTTGGTGATGTCGATGGAGAACTCCAGGCAGCGTTCGTACACCGTCGGGAAGTGGCTCTTGATGAACGCTTCGGGCTTGTGGCTGATGTCCAGGTAAACGCAATCGATACCCAGGCGCTTCATTTCGTGGTCGATGGCCCGGGCGACGATGTCGCGCGGCGCCAGTTCGGCGCGCGGATCGAAGCGTTGCATGAAGCGTTCGCCGTTGGGCAGTTTCAGGTGGGCCCCTTCGCCACGCAGGGCTTCGGTGATCAGGAAACTCTTGGCCAGCGGGTGATAGAGGCAGGTGGGGTGAAACTGGTTGAACTCCAGGTTCGCCACCCGGCAACCCGAACGCCAGGCCATGGCAATGCCATCGCCGCAGGCGCCGTCGGGGTTGCTGGTATAAAGGTAGACTTTCGCTGCGCCGCCGGACGCCAGGATGACGAAGCGAGCGCCGTAGGTATCGACTTCACCGGTGCCGCGATTGAGCACGTAGGCACCGAGGCAGCGATCGCCGTCCAGGCCCAGGCGTTTTTCGGTGATCAGGTCGACCGCGACGCGCTGTTCCAGCAACTCGATGTTCGGCCGCCGTCGCGCCTGGGCGAGCAGGGTCTTGAAGATCGCTGCACCGGTGGCGTCGGCCGCATGGATGATGCGTCGATGGCTGTGACCGCCTTCGCGCGTCAAGTGGAACTCGAAACCGCCGTCTTCGGTGCCCGATTGTTCGTCACGGGTAAACGGTACGCCTTGGTCGATCAGCCACTGGATGGCTTCCCTGCTGTGCTCCACGGTGAAACGCACCGCCTGTGGATTGCAAAGGCCACCGCCGGCGTTGAGGGTGTCGTCGACATGGGACTCAATGGTGTCGGTATCGTCCAGTACGGCGGCGACGCCGCCCTGGGCCCAGAAGGTCGAACCGTTGGCCAGGTCGCCCTTGCTCAGTACTGCAATGCGCAAATGCGCAGGCAAAGTCAGTGCAAGGCTCAATCCGGCGGCTCCGCTGCCGATTACCAGAACATCGTGTTGAAACTGTTGGCTCATTCGAATGGTTTCCGCTCAAGGCGACCCGGGTCGGGGTTGGCGCAAGACACCGCTTCAACGGGTCAGGCAGCCACGCAGCCCACTAGTATATAGAGGGGGGGATCGGCACAATAGCCGGGCATTCATGGCAATGTGAAACCAGCGTGACGGAAAAACGACACGCTTCGTCGGATTGCCGGTTTGGGTGCAACGTCGATAAGGCCGCCGTTTCGAGGACAGAACGCTGTTTATCTCGTCACGGTTGCCTGATATTCAGTGTACAGCGCTATAGATAGCGGGAACTTTTGCCAAGCGCCTACGTTCAATAGACGGTTGTCTGCAAAAGGGAGCAGCGTCGGGTTGGTGCAAGATTTCGATTGGAATCTCTGCCGTCAGGCCCGGTGACAGATTATTCGCGCAGCTGGGGAATCTCCTGCTGCGTTTTTCGTGCGTGCCGAGATCAGAGCGCGCCGGAAACTTGCTTGGAAGGGGGAGAACTTTTGCGAAAAGCCCGAGTCTATGTTTGCAAGCCCGGTCAATTAGTAATGCAAGCCTCCTTCGAGCTTATCGAGGAGTGTTCATGCTAACCCAGGAAGAGGATCAGCAGCTGGTCGAGCGCGTCCAACGCGGCGACAAGCGAGCTTTCGATCTGCTAGTGCTTAAATACCAGCACAAAATTCTCGGGTTGATCGTGCGTTTCGTGCACGACACCCATGAAGCGCAAGATGTCGCTCAGGAAGCCTTCATCAAGGCCTACCGCGCACTTGGTAATTTTCGCGGGGACAGCGCGTTTTATACGTGGCTTTACCGCATCGCCATCAACACGGCGAAAAACTATCTGGTTTCACGCGGCCGCCGGCCGCCGGATAGCGATGTAAGTTCTGAGGATGCCGAGTTCTATGATGGCGATCATGGCCTCAAGGATCTCGAGTCACCAGAACGTGCGTTGCTGCGGGATGAGATCGAAGGCACCGTCCATCGAACCATCCAGCAATTGCCCGAAGATTTGCGTACGGCTTTAACTTTACGCGAGTTCGACGGTCTGAGTTACGAAGACATTGCGAGCGTCATGCAATGTCCTGTAGGCACCGTGCGCTCCCGGATCTTCCGCGCCCGGGAGGCCATTGATAAAGCCCTGCAACCTTTGTTGCAGGAAAACTAGAGACAGCGGCGACAGCCAAGAGAGGAACGCCATGAGTCGTGAAGCCCAGCAGGAATCGCTGTCCGCAGTGATGGATAACGAAGCGGACGAACTGGAATTGCGTCGGGTATTGAATGCCTTCGACGATGTTGAAACCCGTGAGACCTGGGCTCGTTACCAGATCGCCCGGGCCGTGATGCACAAGGATTTGTTGCTTCCACGCCTGGACATCGCTGCGGCCGTTTCCGCTGCATTGGCTGACGAAGCCGTACCGGCTAAAGCCTCTCGCGGACCATGGCGCAGCCTGGGTCGCCTGGCAGTCGCCGCTTCGGTCACCGTGGCCGTACTGGCCGGTGTGCGCCTGTACAACCAGGATGAGATTGCCGGCGTGCAGATGGCGCAGCAATCCAACCAGCCTGGCCTGGCCGCTCCACAGGTCAAGGGCCCAGCGGTACTGGCCGGTTACAGCGAAGGCTCGGAAACCGCAGGCCCAATGGTCAATGGTGTTCTGCAAGGCCAACCTGGCTGGCATGATCAGCGTCTGCCCAACTACCTGCGTCAGCATGCTCAGCAAGCTGCCCTGAAAGGTACTGAAAGCGCACTGCCTTACGCCCGTGCAGCCAGCATGGAAAATCGTTAATAAGGAAAACCATTGCGCGCCATACCTCTATTCACGCTTCTGCTTGGTGGCTGGTGTGCGATTCCAGCCCATGCCGATGAGGCTCAGGATTGGTTGAATCGCCTGAGTCAAGCCGAGCAGCAGCAGAGCTTCCAGGGCACTTTCGTTTACGAGCGCAACGGTAGTTTTTCTACCCATAACATCTGGCATCGCGTCCAGGATGGCAAAGTCCGCGAGCGGTTACTCCAGCTCGACGGCTCGGCACAGGAAGTCCTGCGCATTGATGGGCATACTCAATGCGTCAGTGGCTCCTTGATCGCGGGGCTGGGCAATACGCCTGACGGCACCTCACGTGCGCTCGATCCGCAAAAACTCAAGAATTGGTATGACCTGGCCGTCATTGGCAAGTCGCGCGTGGCCGGGCGTCAAGCGGTCATTGTGGCGATGACGCCAAAGGACCAGCATCGCTATGGTTTCGAGCTGCACCTGGATAAAGAGACCGGCTTGCCGCTCAAGTCCCTGTTGCTCAATGACAAGGGCCAGTTGCTCGAACGTTTCCAGTTCACCCGCTTGAATGTCGCCGCGCCGACAGACGGTGATCTGCAAGCCAGCGCCGAATGCAAGGCTGTCACGCAGGATTCCGCCAAGGTCGTCGCGGTGAAAGCCGCCTGGCACTCGGACTGGCTTCCGCCTGGGTTCGAGCTGTCCAGCAGTGCCGTGCGCAAGGACCCGGACACTCAGGCTCAGGTCAACAGCTTGATGTACGACGATGGCCTGGCGCGCTTCTCGGTGTTCCTGGAGCCGTTGAACGGTGCCAACGCCACTGATACCCGTACTCAGCTCGGCCCGACGGCTGCCGTCTCCCGCAGGCTCACGACGCCCCAAGGCGAGATGATGGTCACGGTGGTCGGTGAGATTCCTATCGGTACGGCGGAACGGATTGCGCTTTCCATGCGCTCCGACGTCACGGCAACTCAATAGCCTACAGGTTGGATGGGTGGTTCGATTGTGCGAGAGGCTGATGATGCCAGGGCTTGATCGAAATGCCGAAACTTCCTGTCAGTATTTTCATTTGCAAAAATCCAGCTTTTTTTCTATAGGTCAGAGCCGCTCGGCCCTGGCCTTGTCTGTTTCCGGAACAAAAATACCGGCGTATCTTTTCCTGGTATTCCTTGCTCCATATCGCTTAACCATGCTCGTCGTAACGGGAGCCGTATGTCGATACCACGCTTGAAAACCTATCTCTCTATCCTTGCCACCGTGCTTGTGCTCGGCCAGGCCGTTCCTGCCGTGGCGGTCGAGTTGCCCGACTTTACGCAATTGGTCGAGCAGGCGTCGCCCGCCGTAGTGAACATCAGCACGACCCAGAAACTGCCGGATCGCCGCGTGTCGGACCAGCAAATGCCGGACCTTGAAGGTTTGCCGCCGATGCTGCGTGAGTTCTTCGAACGCGGCATGCCGCAACAACCCCGTTCGCCTGGCGGTGGTCGCCAGCGCGAAGCGCAATCCCTGGGGTCGGGTTTCATTATTTCGTCTGATGGCTACATCCTGACCAACAACCATGTGATCGCCGATGCCGACGAAATCCTGGTACGCCTGGCCGATCGCAGTGAGCTCAAGGCCAAGCTGATCGGCACCGATCCGCGTTCCGACGTGGCGCTGTTGAAAATCGAAGGCAAGGATCTGCCCGTGCTCAAGCTGGGCAAATCCCAGGACCTGAAAGCCGGCCAATGGGTCGTGGCCATTGGTTCGCCGTTCGGCTTCGACCACACCGTGACCCAGGGTATTGTCAGCGCCATCGGTCGCAGCCTGCCGAACGAAAACTACGTGCCCTTCATCCAGACCGACGTACCGATCAACCCAGGTAACTCCGGTGGCCCGCTGTTCAACCTCGCGGGTGAAGTCGTCGGCATCAACTCCCAGATCTATACCCGTTCGGGTGGTTTCATGGGCGTGTCCTTCGCGATTCCGATCGACGTTGCCATGGACGTGTCCAATCAACTGAAAAACGAAGGCAAGGTGAGCCGCGGCTGGTTGGGCGTGGTCATTCAGGAAGTGAACAAGGACCTGGCCGAGTCGTTCGGGCTGGAAAAGCCGGCCGGTGCGCTGGTGGCGCAGATCCAGGAAGGTGGCCCGGCTGCCAAGGGCGGCCTGCAAGTGGGTGACGTGATCCTGAGCATGAATGGTCAGCCGATCGTCATGTCCGCCGACCTGCCGCACTTGGTAGGTGCCCTCAAGGCCGGTGCCAAGGCCAATCTGGAAGTGATTCGTGAAGGCAAGCGCAAGAACGTCGAATTGACCGTCGGCGCCATTCCTGAAGAAGGCAAGGAGTTGGATTCGCTGCCCAAGTCTGGCGTCGAGCGCAGCAGCAACCGTCTGGGCGTGGCTGTGGCCGAGCTGACCGAAGAGCAGAAGCGCACCCTGGAGCTTCAGGGCGGTGTGGTGATCAAGGAGGTGCAGGATGGTCCTGCCGCCCTGATCGGCCTTCAGCCGGGCGATATCATTACGCACCTGAACAACCAGGCCATCGGTTCCGCCAAGGAGTTCACCGACATCGCCAAGGCGTTGCCGAAGAATCGTTCGGTCTCGATGCGGGTCCTGCGCCAGGGACGCGCGAGCTTCATTACCTTCAAGCTGGCCGAATGACCGGTTAGCGGCCCAAAAAAACCGCCTCGATAGAGGCGGTTTTTTATTGTCTGGCAAATGCTCAGCCCATCATGTCCTTGACCATGCGTTCCTGCTCCATGAGTTCCCGCTGCCGGGCATCGATGCGTGACGACAGGGGGAAATTGGTGCCGGCGCGCCGTTTGGCGAAGTCCAACTGCTGAATGGCCTGACGGTAGTCGCCCACCAGCGCGAAGTACTCGGCACGGGCCTGATGCAGGCCGATAATATTGCCCGACAGCCCGCGGGTCTCGGCCACCATGTACCAGACATCCGGATCGTCCGGACGGGTCTTGAGCAAGTTCTCCAGGGCCTTCTCGGCGTCGGCGGGGCGGTTCTGCTTGAGCAGCAGGTCGACGCGCACCTGGTTGAGCGGATAGTTGCCCGGGTATTGGCCCAGCATCCGGTCGACGCGGGATTGAGCGTCGGCCAGTTTGTTGCTGGTGATGTCCAAGTCCACCTGGGCGAGGTTGTAGATGATCTCGTTGGGCGATTTGGCCAGCAACGGCTTGAGGTTCTCCCGTGCTTCATTCAACTGGCCACCCTTGATCTGCGCGATCGCCAGGCCATAGCGCGCCACGTCGTTCTTCGGGTTCTCATCCAGCTGCGCCCGGAAGCGCTTGGCGCCCAGGCCCGGGGTTTCTTCATAGATCAACTGGACCCGTGCGCGAATCAGTTGGTAGCGCACACTGTCCTCGATACCGCCCGGCTTGGCCTGTTCGGCGCGGTTGCGGGTGTCGGCGATCCGGGATTCGGTCACCGGGTGAGTCAGCAGGAATTCCGGGGGCCTGGCGTCGAACCGGTACTGGCGCATCAGGCGCTCGAACATGGTCGGCATGGACCGCGGATCGTAGCCGGCCTTTTCCAGGTTCTGGATACCGATGCGGTCGGCTTCCTGTTCGTTCTGGCGCGAGAAACGCCGTTGTTCCTGGATGGCCGCGGCCTGGGTCCCGGCGATGGCCGCGATCCCGGCGTCACCGCCACCGGCGGCGGCAATCACGATGCCGGCCAGCAGTGCGGCCATCATTGGCACTTGCATGCGCTGCTGGGCTTCGACGCCGCGGGCGAAGTGGCGTTGTGACAAGTGCGCCAGTTCGTGGGCCATGACCGAGGCGTATTCGCCTTCGGTCTGTGCATTGAGGAACAGGCCGCCGTTGACCCCGACGATTCCGCCAGGTGCGGCGAAGGCGTTGAGCTGCGGGCTGTTGATCAGGATGAACTCCAGGCGTCGGTCGTTGACCTGGCTGGTTTCCACCAGTTTATAGACGCTGGATTCGACGTAGTCCTTGAGCTGTGGATCGTTGAGCTGTGAAACCTGGCTGCGTAGCAGGGCCAGCCAGGCGCGGCCCAGTTGGTGCTCCTGTTCTGGCGAGACGATGGCAGAACTGGCATCGCCAAGTGACGGCAGGTCGTCGGCGAAGCCCGGTGAGGCAAGCAGGCAAGCGAGCGTCAGCAGGGTGGGGCGCAGAAATGTCATGCACGAAGCCTTAGTCGACAAAGACCTTACTGTAGCCGGACACCGGGCCCGGGACCAGATATTCTAGGCCGCTCAACGATCTGCCGCGGAGTGAACCCATGACCGATGCTGTAGCCCACGATGCCGAACTGGACGCCAGCGGCCTGAACTGTCCGTTGCCATTACTCAAGGCCAAGTTGGAACTCAATCGCCTGGCCAGCGGCAGTGTGCTCAAGGTGATCGCCACGGATGCGGGCTCGCAACGTGATTTTCGCACCTTCGCCCGATTGGCCGGTCACACGCTGCTGCGTGAAGAAGACGAAAACGGCGTCTACCGTTACTGGCTGAAAAAGGCCTGAAAACCCACAGCGTCTCTTAAGGATTTTTAATGTTCAAAGTGTTACGCGACTGGATCCAGCGCTACTTCTCCGATGAAGAAGCTGTGGTCCTGGCGGTGCTGCTGTTCCTGGCCTTTGCCGCCGTGCTCACCCTGGGCGGCATGCTCGCGCCGGTGCTGGCGGGGATGGTGCTGGCGTACCTGATGCAAGGGTTGGTCACGACTTTGGAGCGCTTGCGGTTGCCGGGTGCGGTGGCGGTGGGCTTGGTGTTCGCCCTGTTCATGGGCTTGTTGTTGGTGTTCATAATCGTGATCGTGCCGCTGCTCTGGCATCAGTTGGTGACGCTCTTCAACGAGTTGCCGGGGATGCTTGCCAAATGGCAGTCCGTGCTGTTGCTGTTGCCCGAGCGTTATCCGCATCTGGTGTCCGACGAGCAGGTGTTGCAAGCCATTGAAGTCGTGCGCGGCCAGATCGGCAAGTTCGGCCAATGGGCGCTGACGTTTTCGCTGTCCAGCCTGCCGCTTCTGGTCAACATCATGATCTACCTGGTGCTGGTGCCGATCCTGGTGTTCTTCTTCCTCAAGGACCGGGAAATGATCGGTCGTTGGGTCCGAGGCTACCTGCCGCGTGAGCGGGCGCTGATTACCCGAGTGGCCCAGGAGATGAATCGGCAGATCGCCAATTACATTCGCGGAAAAGTCATCGAGATTTTCATCTGCGGCGGCGTGACCTATATCGGTTTCGTGACCATGGGGCTCAATTACGCCGCCCTGCTGGCGCTGCTGGTGGGCATTTCAGTGGTGGTGCCTTACGTCGGCACCGTGGTGGTGACCGTGCCGGTGGCCTTGATTGCGCTGTTCCAGTGGGGCTGGAGCGATCAGTTCATCTACCTGATGGCGGTCTACGGGATTATCCAGACGCTAGACGGCAACGTGCTGGTCCCGCTGCTGTTCTCCGAGGCGGTGAACCTGCACCCGGTGGCGATCATCTGTGCGGTGCTGTTGTTTGGCGGGCTGTGGGGGTTCTGGGGTGTGTTCTTCGCGATCCCCCTGGCGACCCTGTTCAAGGCGGTGCTGGATGCGTGGCCGAGCAAGGAGCCGGTTGTCGCGCCGTTGTTGTAGCTGATCCATCGGTTGGGGCTGATGGCCTCATCGCGAGCAAGCTCGCTCCCACACTGGATTGGTGGTGTTAATCAATCCGTGTGGGAGCGAGCTTGCTCGCGATAGCGCCAGTAAAGGCAACGAAAGTTTCAGCCCTTGTTAAGCGCCTGGGCCGCCGCCAACACCGCATCCACATGCCCCGGCACCTTCACGCCACGCCATTCCTGGCGCAGCACGCCGTTCTTGTCGATCAGGAAAGTGCTGCGGTCAACGCCCAGGTATTCCTTGCCGTAGAGCTTCTTCAGCTTGATCACGTCGAACAGCTGGCAGACGGCCTCGTCCTTGTCGCTGATCAGCTCGAACGGGAACTCCTGCTTGCACTTGAAATTCTCGTGGGACTTGAGGCTGTCCCGGGAGACGCCGAACACTTCGGTGTTGGCGGTCTGGAACTGCGCATACTGGTCCCGAAAACCCTGGCCTTCGGTGGTGCAGCCCGGGGTGCTGTCCTTGGGGTAGAAGTAGATCACCACCTGTTTGCCCTTGAGGGCGGCGAGGCTGATGGTCTGTCCGCTGGTGGCGGGTGCCTGGAAATCGGTAACCGGCTGGTCGACTGCAACGGCCATGAACGCTTCCTTACATTGGGTTTTGTGGGCGCCACGGTTCGATCAGGGCATCGAGGTTCATCGCATCGGCGAAATCCAGGAACTGATCGCGCAGCCAACTGATCTGGGTGCCGGCCGGCAGGGTCACGGTGAACGTGGCATTGAGCATGGTGCCGCCGGTCTGCGGGGCCTGGTAGGTGTCGCAGGTCAGGTTTTCCAGCTCGACGTGATGGTCCATGAAGAACTGGCACAGCTCGTTGATGATGTCCGGACGGTAGGCCGAGCTCACATAGGCCACGTAGGGCAGGGCCTGGGGACGGTTCTCCAGCGCGGCGCTACGCACCACGTTGACGGTGAAGGCATGCTTCTTGGCCAGCACCGGCAGGCTGCCTTCCAGGCGAGCCAGGGCGTCCCAGCTGCCGGAGATCTCGAGCACGAGCGCACTGCATTCGCCGTGACGGGTCAGGCGTGAGGTCACGACGGCGCAGCGATTTTCATGGCTGGCGCGGCACAGGACGTTAGTCAGCTCCATGGGGTTGGCGCCAAGGGCACTGATAACAAGGAATTGTTCGCGGACTGTGGGGGTGGACATGCAGCATTCCTAAAGCGATGAGCGGTCGGTACTTTTGCCGCTCGATACAGCGCCAGGCCCGGAAAAACGAACGGCTCAAGCCTTGTGCCCGGGGTTGCGCTGCATTCCACGACAGCTGGAACGCACCGGGACAAACCCGGGATCGGGGCTTGCGGCGACGAAAACGGAGGCTGGAAACCGGCATATGAGCTTGTCGGTACCGATCAAAGCCTGAAGGGTAGCGAAAACCATCGCCAAGGGGAATGGTAGTTCGCTTGTACAAGCATCTTGGCGCCAGTACCATTACCGCTCTCTTTTTCCGGCAGGAGCGGTTTCATGATTGCGGGCAGTATGGTGGCACTGGTCACACCCATGGATGCACAAGGGCATCTTGACTGGGCCAGCCTCAGCAAACTCGTGGACTTCCACCTTGAGAACGGCACCCATGCCATTGTCGCTGTCGGTACCACCGGCGAGTCGGCAACCCTCGACGTCAATGAGCACATCGAAGTCATCCGTGCCGTGGTCAAGCAGGTCAACGGTCGCATCCCCGTCATCGCCGGCACCGGCGCCAACTCGACCCGCGAGGCCGTCGAGCTGACCCGCAACGCCAAGGAAGCCGGTGCCGACGCTTGCCTGCTGGTCGTTCCGTACTACAACAAGCCGACCCAGGAAGGCTTGTACCAGCACTTCAAGCACATTGCCGAAGCCGTCGACATCCCGCAGATCCTCTATAACGTTCCCGGCCGCACCTCCTGCGACATGCAGGCCGAGACCGTGATCCGCCTGTCCACCGTGCCGAACATCATCGGCATCAAGGAAGCCACCGGCGACATGAAGCGCGCCAAGGCCATCCTCGATGGCGTGAGCAAGGACTTCATCGTGCTGTCCGGTGATGATCCGACAGCGGTCGAGCTGATCCTGCTGGGCGGCAAGGGCAACATCTCCGTCACCGCCAACGTTGCTCCGCGCGAAATGGCCGACCTGTGCGAGGCCGCGCTCAAGGGCGACGCCGAGACTGCGCGGGCAATCAACGCAAAACTGATGCCGTTGCACAAGGACCTGTTCATCGAGGCCAACCCGATTCCGGTGAAGTGGGCCTTGGTTGAAATGGGCCTGATGCACGAAGGCATCCGCCTGCCACTGACCTGGCTGAGCACCCCCTGTCACGAACCGCTGCGGCAGGCCATGCGCCAGTCCGGCGTCCTGGTTTAATTGAGGAAGTACAACGCATGAAGCGAATGGCCGGACTTTCCGCACTTGCCTTGATTATCTCCAGCACCAGCGGCTGCGGATGGATCTGGGGACCGGAAGGTTACTTCCGCGACCGTGGTAGCGATTACCTGCAGGCGCAACAGACTGCACCGATGCAACTGCCGCAAGACGTCAGCGTTGCCAAGCGCCTCGATCCGCTGCTGCCGATCCCGCGCAACGTCGCCGACGACAGCGTCAAGGGCGAATACATCGTCCCACGTCCACAGCCGCTGTCGGCCGTGGCCGATGCCAGCGACTACACCCTGCAGAAGAGCGGCGACTCCAGCTGGGTCATGGGCCAGCATCCACCGGCCGAAGTCTGGCCGGTGGCGATCCAGTTCTTCCAGGACAACGGTTTCCGCCTGGACGAACAGCGTCCGCAAACCGGCGAGTTCACCACCACCTGGCAGCGCTCCGATGAACTGTCTGCTGCCATGGCCAAGCGCATGAGCGCCGCCGGTGTCGCGGCCGACAGCGAAACCCGCGTGCGGGTGCGCATCGAGCCGGGCGTGCAGCGCAACACCAGTGAGGTCTATGTGGTCAGCGCCGAGCGACCTGCCGGCAGCACCGCCGACGTGGCCTTCACCAACCGCTCGGTCAATACCGGCCTCGACGCTGCGCTGGTGGACGACATGCTCGCCAGCATGAGTCGTAACGCGGAGCAGGGCGGTTCGGTCTCGATGCTGGCGTCCAAGGAGTTCGATGCGCCGAGTCGCGTCAGCCTGAGCGAAGACGGCAGCGGCAACCCGGTGCTCAACGTCGGCTCCGACCTGGACCGTGCCTGGTCGAGCGTTGGTCGCGCGCTGGAGCAGGGCGAGTGGCGCGTTGAAGACATCAACCGCAGCCTGGGCCTGTACTACATCAACCTCGCTGAAAAGGCCGAGAAGAAAGACGAGAAGCCTGGCTTCTTCAGTGGCCTGTTCGGCAGCAAGCCGGACAAGGAAGAAATCGAGGCGCGCGCCGAGCGTTATCAGGTTCGTCTGAGCAAGGTCGGCGACAACGTCCAGGTCACTGTCGAGAAGAACATCAATACCGTGGCGCCGGCTGATGTGGCCCGCAAGGTGTTGGGCGTGATTCAGGACAACCTGGGCTGATCCGATGCGTTTTTCCGTTCTCGGCAGCGGTAGCCAAGGGAACGGCACGCTGGTAGCCAGCGCCGACACGTATGTGTTGGTCGATTGTGGTTTCTCCTTGCGGGAAACCGAGAAGCGCCTGTTGCGCCTGGGTGTGCACCCGGCGCAACTGAGCGCGATACTCGTGACCCACGAACATGCCGACCACGTGCATGGCGTGGGTTTGCTGTCTCGGCGCTACAATCTGCCGGTGTACCTGAGCCGTGGAACACTGGCAGGCCTGCGCAAGCCCATCGAGCCGGCCGGTTTCGTGGCCGGTGGCGAGCAACTGCGCATCGGTTGCCTGGATATCAGCGTGGTCAGCGTGGCGCACGATGCCCGGGAGCCGACGCAATATGTGTTCAGCGACGGCGAGCGGCGCTTTGGGCTGTTGACCGACCTGGGGTCGTATTGCGACAGGGTGATGGACAGTTATCGGGACCTCGATGCGTTGATGATCGAGTCCAACCACTGCCGCGACATGTTGGCGCGTGGTTACTACCCGTACTTCCTCAAGCAGCGGGTAGGCGGGGAACACGGGCATTTGAACAACCACCAGGCAGCGTTCCTGGTGGCCGAGTTGGGCTGGCAAGGCCTGCAACACCTGGTCCTGGCCCATCTGAGCAGCAAGAACAACCTGCCGCAGCTGGCCCGGCAATGTTTTGTCGACACCCTCGGGTGCGACCCGGACTGGCTGCAACTGGCCGATCAAGATTCAGGGCTCGACTGGCGACATATCGCCTAGCCCACTACTTAGCAAGCGGAGCCCATCATGGAAAAACGTGAAGAACTCTACCGCGGCAAAGCCAAATCGGTTTACAAGACCGACGACGCTGACCGCTTGATCCTGCTGTTTCGCAACGACACCTCGGCGTTCGACGGCAAGCGCATCGAACAGCTGGACCGCAAGGGCATGGTGAACAACAAGTTCAATGCCTTCATCATGCAGAAACTCGAAGCCGCCGGCGTGCCGACCCAGTTCGACAAGCTGCTGGGCGACAACGAATGCCTGGTCAAGAAGCTGGACATGATCCCGGTCGAATGCGTCGTGCGTAACTACGCCGCCGGCAGCCTGGTCAAGCGCCTGGGCGTGGAAGAGGGCATGAAGCTCAACCCCTACACCTTCGAGTTGTTCCTGAAGGACGACGCCAAGGGCGACCCGTTCATCAACGAATCCCACGTCGTGGCATTCGGTTGGGGCACCGCCGAGCAACTGGCCCGCATGAAGGAATTGTCCCTCAAGGTCAACGAAGTGCTGACCAAGCTGTTCGACGACGCCGGCCTGCTGCTGGTGGACTTCAAGCTTGAGTTCGGCGTGTTCAGCGACGGCTCCATCGTCCTGGGCGACGAGTTCAGCCCGGACGGCTGCCGCCTCTGGGACAAGGACACCAAGAAGAAGATGGACAAGGACCGCTTCCGCCAGGGCCTCGGTGACGTCATCGAAGCCTACGAAGAAGTCGCCCAGCGTCTGGGTGTGCCGCTGTAATCGACGCAAGCATCTGATAGCACGGAAAAAATTTCGCTCGGGGGTTCGCTTCCGGCGAATGTGCTGGTATGATGCGCGCCACTGGAGAGATGCCGGAGTGGCCGAACGGGACGGATTCGAAATCCGTTGTACTGGCGACAGTACCTAGGGTTCAAATCCCTATCTCTCCGCCATTATTGAATACGACTAAGCCCCTGAAATGGTTGAACATTTCAGGGGCTTTTTCGTTCCTGGCGTTTGGTCCGGGGCATGACTGGAACCCATCGGGAAAACGGGGACAGGCCCTGTTTCGCTTGGACAGCATGAGCAGTTCGCAAAAGCGCCGATCCCCGGCACTCTGATGCGGTGCGGATGAACATGCTAAGCCGTCGATATACTGTGGACCTTGGGGTGGGGCGTGGTCCGTCAAAAAGCTATCGGAGTGGCAACATCAGCGTAATAGGTGAAAGCCCTGGGCACGGTATAAATCCTGCGTGCTTGGCATAAAAGTCCGACAGACGCTGGTCAAGCGGGTGGACAATCATTGCAGTAGAACCGATGGTTTCAGACGCGATAATTGCTCGTTCAACCGCATCTTGAAGCAAGCCGATAGCGAAGCCCCGGCCTTGTGCTGCCTCAGTGACGCCCATGCGTCCCAACAAGGTCAATGGGTGCACACTTGGGGAATTGCGCTGACGGCTTTTCGGAACGACATTCTCCCGAGCAATCGATCCACTCGACAGTGTGTAATAGCCCATGACGACCAACGTGTTCTTGCGACAGACAACGTACACAACGGCTTGCTTGGCGGCTTGGGCTTTACGCGCCGTTTTTTGAAGATAATCGTTGATCGACGCTACGCCTGAATCGAATTCGTCCAGGATGTGGTCGTCGTTCAGCTTTTCTGGAGCCCTCAGCTCCACGGTTTGGGCCTTTCGAGAAGTTGAAGCAGACATTTGTTACCTTGAATCGGATTGGCTTCCAAGGCCTGTTCAAATGCGTCAAATGCAACGTCATCGAGAAGGAACAGCCGCTTATCAAGGATGACTTCCTCTGCTTTCTGACAAGCAGCTTCCAAGATAAAGCTGGTTCGATCACGACCAGACAGGGCAGCTGCCAAATCGATCAGGTTCCGTTTTTTTTCATCCGCCCTCATGTTGATGGGGACGGGCTTGGATCTTTCGATTTTTTCAATATTTACGGTCATGTTGATTCCCGCCTTGGAGGTGCCTCGGTGCTTCGCTTAATGTGATCAGTCGTTGGAAAGATCTATCGATTTAGATTCGATGCCGTTGAGTCGGCTTCATGGTTAACACTATATCATCGTGTAGCTATTGTCTATACGCGTGTATCGTTTGGCTATACGGACTGCGCCGCTGGCAACCCCGTCAAACCCACTCCGCGACCCGCGTAGCAACGGCGTTCCGGGCACTGAAAGCCTTCGCAAGGGTGGTCGCATCCAGTCCGAGACCCCCCACCATTTTCAACCGCTCGATGCGGCTCAGCCATCTGATCCCATCCGTTCGGGTGAGCGACGAAAGTGGTACAGCCCATAGCGATCTGGGTGCCGGCTTTGTTTGCCAATAGAGTATTGGCAGCCCAGGCATTCGCGGGCCGAGACCATTGGATCGAGTGAGACGCGGGAGGTATTGCGTCCGCCAAGCGCTAGACTCTGTACGAAATCCCGAGGAAACCCGATCGTCGCCAAACCCAAGCCGCTCTTACGAACGACACTTGGACTATAGAGCCCTTCTGGAAAAATCATCAATCAGATGATGAGTCAGAAAACTCCCTAAATTATGTAGGCGGGAAGTGTCAGAAAACTCCCGCAGCTATTGCCTCCCCCCGCCTTTTTTTATCCCGCCAACCCCCCTCAGCGACCTGCATAACCCCGGTGTCTGCCAGACCCAAAGCTTTGTAACAATTGGACTAATGGTCTATAGCTCAAGGCATGGCTGCCGATAGGTAGGTTAATCCCCATGAAAGGAGTGACACCCCATGCTGCGGTTTTTTGCCGATCTGGGCTTTCGCTGGAAAATCACCCTTCCGATCGCATTCCTGGCTGTGTTGCTGGTGCTGATGGGGTGGGCGGGCATGCGCGGTATCGGTCAGGTGACTGAATCCAGTACGCAATTGACCAAGCGTTATCTGCCGGCGATCAGCCTGCTGCTCAACGCCGACCGTGATCTTTATCAGGCTTTCGTCGCCGAGCGCAGCCTGCTGGATGGTCATGCAAACGAGCATTTGAAAGCGCTGAGCACCAGTCATGGCGAGAATGCGAAGCAGGCTTATGACCGCGTGCAGAAATATGCCGCGATGCAGCCCGGTGCCGAGGCGCAGGCGTTGGTCAGTCAGTTCAATGACAGCTTCGGGAAATGGATGCAGGTGTCGCGGCGGGTCCTCGAACTGTCTGTAGGCGATCCGCAGGGCGCCAGTGCCCTGAGTTTTGGTGACAGTGAGCGCCTGTTCGAAACCATGCGCGACTCTATCGACAAGCTGGGTGAGCTAGAGGATGCGGCGTCGCATCGCGAAGGCGACGCAGCGATTGAAAACGGTGAGACGGTCGGCGTGCATCAAGGCGTGATTCTGCTGGTCGGCTTGCTTGGTTGCATCCTGGTGCTTGTCGTTCTGCCACTTGTGGTGCTGAGCCCTATGCGTCGACTGCTGCACCGCGTCGAGCAGATTGCCGAGGGCGGCGGCGATCTGAAAGGGCGTCTGGAGGTACGCTCGGCCGATGAGTTGGGCCAGCTCGGCAGCGCCTTCAACCGCTTTCTCGACAAGTTGCAGCCGTTGATCGCCGAGGTTGGACGGGTGACAGGTGAAGTAGATTCCGCCGCCCGCGCCATGGCCGATATGGCCGCGACGAATGACCGGTTGATCAGCAGCGAACATGCGGCGCTCGATCAGGTCAGCACCGCTGCGACCCAGATGAGCGCAGCGGTGCATGAAGTCGCGCATAACGCGGCGAACGCCTCGGGCGCCGCGCAACAGGCGAGCAGCCAGTCTCGTGACGGTGCCGAGGTGGTCAGCAGTACCATCGAATCGATCCGTCAGTTGGCCCAGGAAGTGGAGAGCGCTTCGGGCACGATCGAGGCATTGGCCCAGGAAACCTCCAGTATTGGCGCCGTGCTCGAGGTGATCCGTGGCATTGCCGAACAGACCAACCTGTTGGCGCTGAACGCTGCCATCGAAGCCGCGCGGGCCGGTGAGCAGGGCCGTGGCTTTGCCGTGGTGGCCGATGAAGTGAGGGCGCTTGCGGCGCGCACACAGGATTCGACCAAGGACATTCAGGTTCGCATCGAGCGGTTGCAGAGCGGTGTCGCCAAGGCTGTACAAGCCATGCACGTGGGCAGCACCAAGGCCCGTGACAGTGTCGAACGTGCCGCGGGTGTCGATCAGGTGCTTAGCGGTACCGGCGGTTCGATCCAGCAGATCAATGACATGGCCGCGCAAATCGCCAGCGCTTGCGAGGAGCAAAGCAGCGTCACCGAAGAGATCGCCCGCAACATCTCCGATATCCGCGACTTGTCCAACGAAGCGGCAGCGAACTCTGCCCAGAGCATGCAGGCCAGCCAACAGCTTTCCAGCCTGTCGAGAAACCTGGCAGAACTGACCGGCCGCTTCCGCACCTGAAGCAGGGAGTGTCGTGTCCACTGACGATCAGCTCCGCGCGCTGCATCAGGACGGTTTTGTCCTGATGCCCGGCGTGCTGGATGCCCGACAGATCGCCGACCTGCGCCATGCCATCGACCAGTTGAAGCCCGAGCATTGGGACTACAGCGGTGTCATCGATCATTACAAATGTGTGTTCAATCGCGATCCGTTCTGGCTGCCGTTCCTGGATGTGGCCGGGGTGATCGAGCTGGCCGAGGCAGCCCTGGGCGATGATTGCCATGTCATCGGCCAAACGGCCTGGCGCTGCCATCCCGGTTTTACCGGGGCACCGTTGCACCTGGATTATCTGGCGATGCAATTGCCGCCAGGGCTGTTGGCTGACCCTGCCTTTGAACTGCCGATGCAGGTCTTTACCGCGCAGTTTTATCTGGATGACATCGACGCCGACTTGAGCCCGACCCAGGTCATTCCGGGCAGCCACAAAGCCGGCCGGGCCCCCGTGAAGGGCGAAACGCGGTGGCAGGGGCGCCCCGCGCAGCCCGTGCTGTGCCGGGCGGGCGGTGTGCTGATACTGCGCAGTGAGTTATGGCACGCCGGTAGCGATAACCGGACCGCCGACCGCACGCGTTACATGCTTCAGGTGCACTATGGTCGGCGGATGGTCGCGCAGAAGTTCTCACCTTATCTGCATTGGCAGTTCAATCCTGTGGTCTTGGTCGCCGCGACACCTCGTCAGCGGCGGTTGTTGGGCGATCACCAGGAAGCTGAATACGATTGAGCCTGGCTCAGTCAGATCCACACATCATTGACTGCCGTTCGCTCATTGGTTTGTTCGCCGGTATTGAGGACACCACGTGGTTCGATCAGCAGCAGTTTCACTTCGTGTGCGGCGCTGGGCTTGTGCTCGACACCTTTTTTGACCACGTACATTTCGCCCGGCCCTATGGTCACCGCACCGTCGCGAAAGTCGATATGCAACTGGCCCTCCAGCACGATGAAGGTTTCATCGGTGTCGGCGTGGGTGTGCCAGATGAATTCGCCTTCGAGCCGGGCGATCTTGAATTGGTAGTCATTCATTTCGGCCACGACTTTCGGTGCCCATTGTTCGTGGAACAGTGCGTATTTCTGAGCGAAGTTGATGGGGGCGTAGTGGGTCATCGAGGCATGCTCCTCAGGTGGGTGGTGAGCTGTACCTTACTGTCGGGGCCTGGGTGTCGTATTGGATGATCGTGCAGCTTTTTGTCGTGCCCAGCCTGTGCCTTCAGCGCAGCATTTTCAGCCAGCGTGCCGGTGAAATTCCGAAGGCCTGGGTGTGCAGTCGGGTCATGTGGCTCTGATCGAAAAAACCACAGGCCAGGGCTACCTCGCTCAGCGGCATGCCATGGAATACCAGGCGCCGGGCTTCGTTCAAGCGGCGCTGGGTGATGTAGCGATAGGGGCTGGTGCCATACAGTGCCCGGAAATCCCGGGACAGGCTCCATCGATCCCGGCCGCTGGCCTGCACCAGGTCGTCCAGTGTGATCGTCTGGTGGAGGGCATCATGGATGAACAGGCGGGCACGCTCCGCCGCCGGGTAGTCGATCAGCCGCCGCCCAGGTCGGCTGCCGGCCGCGATGTCGAGTGCCTGGGCCACATCGTAGATGGCGTCCTCTTCCTCCAGCGGATCGAGGGGATGATCCAGGCCGTTCAATAGTCGACGGGTCGCGATGTTGAGGCGAGGGTCGTTGGACAATCCTCCTTCGATGAAGGGCAATGGCTTGCCCCCCAGCACTTGCTGGATCACCGACGGTTCTATGTAGAACATCCGGTAGCGAAAACCCTCGTTCGTCCCGGCTTCGCCATCGTGCACCTCGTCCGGATGCAGGACGATGGTGCCGCCAGGCTGGCTGTGGCGCTTGCTGTGGCGATAGTTGAAGCTCTGCACGCCGGAAAGTGTGATTCCGATGGCGTAGGTGTCGTGGCGATGGGTGGTGTAGCCATGCCCGCTGAAATAGGCCTCGATGCGTTCCATTTTCCTCGATTCGGGCGCCCGCACCAGCCAGTCGCGATTATGGTTTGATCGAGTCATTGCACCAGCCTCCTTTTGTCCGCATACCCTACCTGCCTGAAAACCTTCGTTACAGCAAAAAAAGCTCAGGCTGCAAACAGCTCACTTGAGGCGATTGAACCCGTGGCGAGGGAGCTTGCTCCCGCTCGGTTGCGCAGCCACCGCAAAATCATAGGGCCGCTTCGCAGCCCAGCGGGAGCCAGCTCCCTCGCCACAATGATTCGGTTCAGATCTCCTTCACAGGCGTTTCGCCCTGGACATTCTTGATCAGCCTGATGACGTGAAGGCAGTCACTCTTGTTCACATAGGATTCGCCGCTGGCGATCGTTTCGTGGTTGCCGGCTCTCAAGCGCCAGCGCCATTGGCCTTTTCCAGTGCTCGGGGTGCCTCGGGTCTGTCGATAGATTTCAAAATACATCGGTTCGCTCCCTGCGATTCATTCAGTCAAGACATGCGTTGGACATGTGGCTGCCAGCCTAGCCAAGTGGCGGGTTTTGGCTACGGGAAATTCGTTTCCATTGGTTATTAAATATTGCTGGGCATGAGCCTGGAAAGAGGGTTCGACTTTCTGTAGGAAAAAAGTCATGTTGCGAACACACGGTCCGATGAAGTTCCGGTTTGATCCTTGCGTTGCCCTGCTCGGTCCTGCTTAATACGTTTCGACGCCTAGGGCCGCAAGCCGATGGGACTGAAAACACTATAAGAAAAAGAGCTATCAAGTGACTGAATATCCAGGAACGGATCTGCAAGGTCGTCTAGCGCTTTCGCTTGTCATTCCGGTCTACAACGAAGTCCAGTCCATCGATGTGTTCATGGCCAGGATCGACCAGGTCTTTGCCCATGAGTCGCTGGTGAGCCTGGAGCTGGTATTCGTCAACGACGGCAGCGTGGACGACACATTGGTGCTGCTGCTGGAACGGCAGAAGACCGATCCGCGCATCCGAGTCGTCGACCTGAGTCGCAACTTCGGCAAGGAGGCGGCGTTGAGTGCCGGCCTGCAAGCCGCTCGTGGCCAGGCGGTGGTGCCGATCGATGTCGATTTGCAAGACCCTCCCGAAGTCATCCTGGAAATGATTGCCCACTGGCGCAACGGTGCCGAAGTGGTGCTGGGCCATCGGATCAACCGCGACTCCGACTCCTGGGTCAAGCAGGTTTCCGCCAACGGGTTCTACCGGCTGCACAATAAAATCGCCGACCACAAGCTGCCGGAGAATGTCGGCGATTTTCGCTTGATGGATCGCTGCGTGGTCGATGCCCTGCAAACCCTGCCTGAATCTCGCCGCTTCATGAAAGGGCTGTTTGCCTGGGTAGGATTCCGCACCACCTACGTGGATTACGTCAGGCCTGAACGGGCCGCCGGTGAAAGCAAGTTCAATGGCTGGCGCCTGTGGAACTTTGCTCTTGAAGGCATCACCAGCTTCAGCACCGAACCGCTGCGTATCTGGACGTACCTGGGGCTTTGCGTCTCGCTGGTGTCTTTTGCGTTCGCCATCTTCATCGTACTGCGAACCCTTATTTCGGGGGTGGACCTGCCGGGCTATGCTTCGCTGATGGTGGCAGTCACGTTCCTGGGTGGGTTGCAACTGATCGGCATCGGCGTGCTGGGTGAGTACCTGGGCCGCACCTACATCGAATCCAAGCGCCGACCGATTTTCCTGGTGCGGCGCCTCTATGACGCCAAGGACTGACCATGGACCTCAAGGAAACCGATATCCTCGGTCCCGATATCGAGCAGCATTGGTACTACCGGTCGAAAGCGCGCGCCATGCTGCACATGCTCAAGGGCACCTCGGCCAGTACGCTGCTGGACGTGGGGGCCGGGTCGGGCTTTTTTTCCCATCACCTGCTGACCCATACCGCAACGGCCCAGGCCTGGTGCGTGGACATCAGTTATCCGGCCGACTCCGACGCCAGTACCGCCGGTAAACCGGTCCGCTATCGCCGTGCCATCGACACGCTGGACGCTGACCTGGTGTTGCTGATGGACGTGCTGGAGCATGTGGATGATGACGTGGGGCTGCTCAAGGCCTACGTCGACAAAGTGCCGTCGGGCAGCCGTTTCCTGATCACCGTGCCGGCGTTCCAGTTTCTCTGGAGCGGGCATGATGATTTTCTCGAGCATAAGCGCCGCTACACCCTCAAACAGCTGGAAAGTGTCGTGGCGCAGGCGGGTTTGCAGGTCCAGCAAGGTGCGTATTACTTCGGCTTGGTATTTCCCATTGCCGCCGCCCTGCGCCTGTTGCAGCGCAAGGCGTCCGGCGCCCCGGCCAAGTCGCAGCTTGCGCGTCATCATCCGCTGGTCAATGGCCTGTTGAGGTCACTGTGCAGCCTGGAGCGTCCGTTCATGGGCGCCAATCGTATGGTCGGCCTGACGGTGTTCTGCCTGGCGCAGAAGCCGTGACCTGGACGCACTCGCCGTTGCTGCGCCGTGCCTTGCGCTTTGCCATGACGGGTTTGGTTGTCACCGTAGTCCATGTGGTGGCTGCCGTGCTGTTTGTGCACCTGATCCTGGCAAACCCGCCACTGGCCAATGGTTTCGCCTTTGTCGTGGCGACCGTGGTGTCGTACCTGGTCAACACCCTATGGAGCTTTTCCAGCCGCTTGCATGGCCGTACCCTTGGCCGTTTCGTGGTGGTATCGATCGGCGGGTTCGGGCTGGCGATGCTGGTGGCCTGGGGCGCCCAGCGCGTCGGCCTGGATTACCTGGCGGGCATCGCAGCCGTGGCGCTGATTATCCCGGTGTTCACCTTCATCCTGCATAATTTCTGGACGTATCGATGACCGTTCGTGGTGAGCGTTACTGGGGCTGCTTGTTGCCCATCCTGTTGGGCGCGCTGGCATTCCTGCTGGTGATCGGCCCGCGGGTATTGGACCCCACGAACATCGCCTGGCTGGGGGAGGGCGATACGACAACCCATTACTTGGGCTGGGCGTTTTTCCGCAGTTCACCCTGGACCTTTCCGTTGGGCTTGAACCCTTCCTATGGTTTGGAGTTGGGCAACGGCATCATTTTTTCCGATTCCAATCCGTTGCTGGCGTTCCTGTTCAAGCCCTTCAGCGGCTGGCTGCCCGAGACGTTCCAGTATTTTGGCCTGTGGTTGCTGGCCTGTTTCATCCTGCAAGCCTGGTTCGCCTGGAAACTGCTCGGCCTGCTGACGCCGTCACTGTGGATCAGGCTGTTGGGCGCCGGGTTGTTTGTGTTTTCGCCGCCGATGTTTCTGCGCATGGGCGGGCATCTGTCGTTGTCCGGGCATTTCCTGATTCTGGCGGCCTTGTACTTGGCGCTGCGTCCTGGTTTGCAGAGGCGACGGCTGGCCTGGGGCGTGCTATTGGCTGCGACAGCGTTGGTGCATGCCTACCTGTTGGCCATGGTGGCGTTGATCTGGCTGGCCGACCTCGCCAACCAGGCCATCAAGGGTCGCTTGTCCCGACGCGATGCCTTGATCGAGCTGAGCGGTTTGTTTTTGCTGGTTGCGTTCTGTTGCTGGCAGGCCGGTTATTTCAGCGTGGGTGGCGGGACCGTATCGGGTGGTTATGGCCTGTACCGCTTGAATGTACTGTCGCTGGTCGACCCCAGTGGCTGGTCCTACATCGTGCGGGACCTGCCCGAGGGGCCCGGGGACTATGAAGGGTTCAATTACCTGGGACTGGGAGTCCTGATCCTGGCGATCTGTGCCGCTGTGGCACTGCTGCAAGGCAATACCGGTCTGGTGAGTGCCGTGCGCCACAGAGGGTTGTTGCTGTGGGCGCTGTTCGGGTTGACGCTGTTTTCGCTGACCAACACCCTCGGTATCGGCGTGCTGGATGTGCATTACTGGCTGCCCGGAAGCCTGGAGAAGCTGGCGAATGTCTTTCGCGCGTCTGGCCGGATGTTCTGGCCGGTGTTCTACGCCATCGTATTTGCCGTCATTTTCCTGGTGATACGCGGCAACAAACCACGGGCGGCGGCGTGTCTGTTGGCCATCGCCCTGCTGGTGCAAGTCCTGGATACCCGCGCTGGATGGGCAGGCCTGCGCCAGAGCCGGATGATGCCGGCCGCCTCCAGTTGGTCCACCTCCATGAATGATCCATTCTGGGCCAGTGCGGCCAGCCACTATTCGAAAGTCCGGACGCTGCTGCCGCAGAACCAGCCGGACAACTGGCTGCTGACCAGCCAATACGCCCTGAAGCATGGATTGGAAACCGATGGCGTGTACCTGGGGCGCATGGGCACCCGGGAGATCGAACAAGCCCAGCGACGCGCCGCGCAGATGCTTGCCAGCGGCGAGTATGCAGCGGATTCGCTGTACATCCTCGACCCTGGCGCCGCGCTCCAGGCGGCGAAGACCGTCAATCGCCAGACCGACCTGTTGACCCGTATCGATGGCCTCGTGGTGCTGGCGCCGGGTTGGAAGTCATGTGCCCAATGCCCATCGTTTACCGATGAGACGCTGGACGTGCAGGTGAAGATCGGCGAGCGCCAGGTGTTCAGCCGAATCAACCCGATGTTGGCCAGTGGCTGGGGACGCGTCGAGGATTGGGGCACCTGGTCGGAAGGGACCGAGGCTGAGATTGTCTTGCGCATTGCGCCAGAAGCGCGCGTCCTCTCGATAGACGCGGCGGCGTTCGTGCAGCCCCCTCTGCATACGCGCCAGCGAGTGGACGTCTCGATCAACGGTGTGGCGGCGTTGTCGACGCAGTTCACGCGCCTGCAAGACAACACCCTTGAACTGCCCCTGACACCGGCTATTCGTGAAACGATGGGCACGGATGGGTCGTTGCGCGTGCATTTCCATTTACCCGATGCCATCAGCCCCAAGGCGCTGGGGCTGGGAGGTGATGAGCGAGTCATGGCGCTGGGGCTGAAATCGCTGATCGTGAGGTAGGGCTTTTTTCATTGTGGCGAGGGAGCTTGCTCCCGCTCGGTTGCGCAGCAACCGCAAAATCTTGGGGCCGCTTCGCAGCCCAGCGGGAGCAAGCTCCCTCGCCACAAAAGCAGGGTGTCGCTCCCAATTTCTTCGACGGTATTGCGCAGGCGCTTAACCTTTTTGCGCATAGACGCACAACCCCAGGCGTTTCTACACTGCAGCCAATCAAGGGATGGAGGGCAGTGGATGAACCGCAACGAATTGCGCAAGGCCGACATCAACCTGATGGTGGTTTTCGAAACGCTGATGCTTGAGCGTAACGTGACACGGGTGGCGGAAAAACTGTTCCTGGGCCAACCGACCATCAGCTCGGCCCTCAATCGTTTGCGCAAAATGTTCAACGACCCGTTGTTCATTCGCGTCGGTCATCGCATGGAGCCGACGGCCCGGGCTGAAGAAATCATCCGGCATCTGTCTCCGGCGCTCGATTCGCTGTCGGTGGCCTTGAGCCTGACCCACGATTTCGACCCCACCAGCAGCACCATGACGTTTCGCATCGGCCTGTCCGACGACGTCGAGTTCGGTCTCTTGCCGCCCCTGTTGAGCAGCCTGCGGCAAGAGGCGCCGAAAATTGTGTTCGTGGTCCAGCACGTCGATTACTGGCGCATCCCCGATTTGCTGGCATCGGGCGACATCACCGTGGGCATCAGCCAGACTCGCGGCCTGCCGGCCAACGCCAAGCGCAAATTGTTGCGACACATCCAGCCCCGCGTGTTGCGCGCCGATGCGTCGGACACGCCGCTGACCCTGGACGAGTATTGCGCGCGACCTCATGTGCTGGTGTCCCATACCGCGAACGTCGCCGGGTTTGTCGATGAATGGCTGGCCGAGATCGGACGCACACGCCAGGTCGTGCTGTCGGTGCCGCAATACAGCGCATTGCCGGCATTGCTGGCCGGCACTGACCTGATCGCCAGCTTGCCGGACTATACCGCCGCCGCCATGGCGGCTTCGGGGCAACTGTTCAACGAACCCTTTCCTTTCAAGACCCCGACCCTGGATTTGTCCATGGTCTGGCTGAGCCATGTCGACAGCGACCCGGCCGAGCGCTGGTTGCGATCGCGGTTGGAGGCCTTCATGGGCGAGCGTGAGGTCTCGGTACAACCCTGACACCGGCCCGCAGCGAAACAAAAACTGCCCCAACGTTTAAAGTCGGGGTAAGGTTGTGACGGCTGAAATCCCCTTGTCATATTTTCGAATCGGAGTCGAACACATGCCTCACCTGCACATGGAGTACACCGCCAACCTGCCCGAGCTGAAGGCCGATGTTGCATTGCTGCGCCTGAACAATGCGCTGGTGGCTTCTGGTCAATTCGCGGCCGAGCTGGACATCAAGAGCCGGGCCGTGAAGCTCGAGACGTTCCGGGTGGGCACGGGGCTGGGCGAGCGAGGTTTCGTGCATGTGAAGCTGGCCTTGCTAAGCGGTCGCTCGACGGAAATCAAGAAGCAACTGGCCGATAGCCTGCTGGCCGTGATCCAGGAACTGGGGCCATGGCCGGCCGACGTTAGCGTGCAACTGTGCGTGGAAATCCTCGACATCGATCGAGGCCCGTATGCCAAGGCCTTGATCGGTCAATGACGTTCAGGTGTCGCGGGCGGCGCAGGCCTTGATGATCTGTTCGCGCAGCCAGGCGTTGGCACTGTCCTGATCGACGGCCAGGCTCCACTGCATGTTCAGGGTGAACCCCGGCAGGCCCTGGGGCGCTTCGTGATGATTGAAGATTGCCTCGTTGGCCAGCAATTTCTGGATGCGGCGGGGCAGGGTCAGGATGAAGTCGGTGCCGGTGATCATCTTCAGTGCGGCACTGTAGCTGTTGGCGCGGGCGGCAATCTGGCGTTGTTGCGCCTGCTGCGACAGCCAGCCGTCCACCATGTTGGTCGCTGACGACCAGGGCGTCGGAAACACGTGTCGGCGCCGTACGAAAGACTGAAGGCTCAGTTGCTGTTCAAGTGGCGTCGCCCGTTTATCCACGACACAAACCAGGTCCTCCTCCAGCAACTGCCGGGATTTGAAATCGGCATGGTTGCTGTGGAAGTTCGGGCCGAAGCAGATCACCAGGTCCAGGCTGCCGTCGCGCAACTCTTCGGCGGGGATGTCGGCTTCGAGCTTGTGCACGTTCACCACCACCGGCAGATTGGCGTAATCGAAGCCTTGCAGCAGTTGCGGCAGGATCAACTGTTCGAAATATTCCGGTGCGCAAATATTGAAGGTAATGGCTTGCCGGGTCGGATCGAAGGTGGGTGTACCGGCATGGCACAGGTTGATGCTTTGCAAAATGGCGCGCACATGCTCGTACATGCCCTCGGCCTTATAGGTGGGGCGCATGCCGGTGCGGGTGTTGATGAATAGCTCGTCTTCGAAACAGGTTCGCAGTTTCTTGAGGCAATAACTGACGGTTGACTGACTGACGCACAATGCCTCGGACACGCCGGTGACACTGCTTTGCTCGTACACGGCGCTAAACACCATGAGGTCTTGCATGTCGAGCTTTCTGAGGGAGTTACTGTTCAGCATCCGTTCTGTCTCTCGCTGTGCTCCTTGCGCGGATTTTGCGCAAACCAGGCCGATGATCCTAACGGAACGATCGTGCCAAGAGAATGCCAGGCAGGCGCTTTCATGGTCGGGAACGGGACAGATAATGTAGGGAACACGACGTGTCGATCAACGACTGTTTGGTTTGCCTATGTTTAGTTGGCTGCGATCCAAGCTCCATCAAATCCAGGTTTAACCTCCCAGGGTAGCGTGGGACGCTTGTCCGATGTGTTTCCTGTGATGCGCTCATGGACGGTTGGCCCCTGGCATTCCAATACCCTGCATCTGCCACGGTCGATCCGGTCGGCCGGTTTACGCCTGCCATGGCGCCAAGCCTCAGTGCGTTGCCCTCCGAGCTGGCCTTTTGGGCGCTCTGGCATTGCCGTCACGCCCGTCCTCCAGATACTCGTATTACCTGTTGATCATTCGCAGTGTTCGCTCAATGGCGAGCACAGACTGACGGTGCCTTGTCGCCCGTCCGACATGGAAATACGAGCCTTCTCATGAGCCTTGCCAAGATTTCTTTCGCTCCCGTGCAACACGCCGAGGCGTTCCTTGCGCAGAACCCTGATATCGAACTGTTCGAGCTGTTCATCCTCGACAACAACGGCGTGCCCCGGGGCAAGTTGTTGCATCGGGACGAGTTGCTGGCGGTTTTCGAAAGTGGCCGGCCACTGCCCAGTACGATTCTCGGGCTCACCGTCAATGGCGATGATGTGGAAAATTCCGGACTGGTGTGGGACGTCGGCGACATCGATTGCCGTGCCTACCCCCTCAGCGGCAGCTTGCAACGTATGCCGTGGCGATTGATTCCCACGGCCGCCGTGCAGGTCAGCATGCATCCCCAGGAGGGCATGCCGGCGACCATCGCCGATCCGCGTTATCTGCTCAGCCAGGTGATCGAGGCTTTACAGGCCGACGGCTATTACCCGGTGATGGCGGCGGAGCTGGAGTTTTATCTGCTGGACGCGCAACGCGACAGCCAAGGCCGGCCACAGCCAGCGCGGGACGCCGACGGTGGCCGACCGCGTGCCACCCAGGTCTACGGTTTGCGCGAGCTGGAGCAGATCGAGCCGTTCCTGGCCGACCTGTACGCTGCGTGCAAGCTGCAAGGCATTGCGGCCCGGACCGCCATTTCCGAATACGCACCGGGACAAGTGGAGATCACCCTTGAACACCGCAGCGATGCCTTGCAAGCCATGGATGAAGCGGTGCGCTACAAGCGACTGGTCAAGGGCGTGGCCCACAAGCACGGCATGCAGGCCTGCTTCATGGCCAAGCCGTTCGATCACTTGGCGGGCTCCGGCATGCACATGCATGTCAGCCTGGCGGACCGCGATGGCCACAATCTGTTTGCCAGTGAAGCCGCCGACGGCACGCCGCTGTTGCGCCATGCGGTGGGTGGGATGCTCGACACCTTGCTCGATTCGCTGTTGATGTTTTGTCCGAACGCCAACTCCTACCGGCGATTCCAAAGCAACAGCTACGCACCGCTGGCGGCGACCTGGGGCGTGGACAACCGTACCGTGAGCCTGAGGGTGCCGGGCGGCCCGGCGTTGTCGAGGCACATCGAGCATCGTATCTGCGGTGCCGATGCCAACCCTTACCTGGCTGCGGCGGCGATATTGGCCGGCATTCATCGCGGCCTACGTGAACAGTGCGATCCCGGGAAACCTGTCGAAGGCAACGGCTACGCCCAGGCGGCCGAGTTGCTGCCCACCGACTGGCTCACCACCCTGCGTGCCCTTGAGGCATCGGCCTGGGCGCGGGAAGCGTTTGGCGATGAGTTTCTTGGCGTTTATCTGGCGGTCAAGCGCGCCGAATACCGCCAATTCATGGCGGAAGTCGGGGAGCAGGACTGGCGCTGGTATCTGAATCAGGCTTAAGAACAGCTTCAAGCTGCAAGCTGATTGGCAAAGAAAGACTGTTCACTTAGGGCAGCCGAAAAAACGTGGCGAGGGAGCTTGCTCCCGCTTGAGTGCGAAGCACTCAAAAAAAGGGGCTGCTACGCAGCCCAGCGGGAGCAAGATCCCTCGCCACGCATCACTTTTCTTTAGCACTGCAAGCTGGGTCGAGCTTGCCGCTTAAATAATTATTTAATAGCAACTTTTTCACGAAAAATTGATGGTGGGCTACCTAAAGTTTGTGTTGCCGTAGGAAATGAACTTTTCACATTTTCCTGCGGCACTTCTTTTTCAAAGAGCAACTTTCAGGAAGTCGTCAACCATCATGCTGACCCTTAAAGCCGTGCGCCCCGAGTGGGTGACGCTGGCCGCCAGTGCCTTTTTGTTAGTGGGTTTCAACCTCGTTCTCTGGCAACACTTGCTGGCGATCACCACGGCTGACGCTCGTGGCCTGCTGATGTGCGTGGCGTTTGGCCTGATGATTTTCTGCGCGTTCAACCTGGTGTTGACGCTCGTGGCCTTCCGTCCGCTGCTCAAGCCCGTGCTGATGCTATTGTTCCTGGTCAGTGCTGGCGTGGCGTATTTCATGGCCCAATACGGTGTATTGATCGATGCGGGCATGTTGCGCAACTTTGCTGAAACCAATGCCACGGAAGTTCGTGATCTGTTGTCGCTGAAGTTGTTTATCTACCTCGGGTTATTGGGGGTGTTGCCTTGCTGGTTATTATTCAAGACCCCGATCAGCTACCGTCGCTGGCCCAAAGAGTTATTAAGTAAGTTGCTGGTTGGCGTGGCGTCGGCCGCGGTAATCGGTATGGTCGCCCTGGCCAACTACCAAGGTTTGTCTTCGTTGTTTCGCAACCACCACGAGTTGCGTTTGATGGTCGTGCCGAGCAACTACATCGGTGCGTCGCTCGGCTATTTGCGTGAGCAGGTCGCGTCGGCCAAGCAGCCGTTCATCACCCTGGGCGAGGACGCGAGCCGCAACCCGGCCTGGCAAACCCACGGCCGCAAATCCCTGACCGTACTGGTGGTGGGCGAGAGTGCCCGGGCCGAGAACTTCGGCATCCTCGGCTATGACCGCGATACCACACCGACACTGGACAAAGAGGCCGGCCTGATCGCCTTTACCGATGTGCATTCCTGCGGCACGGAAACCGCCGTGTCGGTGCCCTGTATGTTTTCCAACATGGGGCGCAAGAACTATGACGCCAGCAAGGCCAAGAATGAAGAGGGTTTGCTGGACGTGCTCAAGCACGCCGGGCTGGAGGTGATCTGGCGGGACAACCAATCCGGCTGCAAGGGCACTTGTGATCGGGTCACGCTGCAGGATGTCAGCAATCTCAAGGACCCGGCCCTGTGCGCCAACAGTGAGTGCCGTGATGAAATCCTGCTCCAGGGTTTGCAGCATTTCATCGACACACTCGACAAGGACACGGTGCTGGTACTGCACCAGATGGGCAGCCACGGGCCGGAATACTTCAAGCGCTATCCCAAGGAATACGAGCATTTCACCCCGGTATGCGAAAGCAACGCGCTGAACAATTGCAGCCGCGAGAGCATCGTCAACGGCTACGACAACACGCTGGTGTACACCGATCACGTACTGTCGACCCTGATCGATCTGTTGCGGGCCAACCAGGACAAGGTCGACACGGCCATGCTGTACCTGTCGGATCATGGCGAGTCCCTGGGCGAATACAACCTGTTTCTCCATGGCACGCCCTACATGCTCGCCCCGGAGCAACAGAAACACGTGGCAATGCTTGCCTGGTTTTCCGACAGCTATCAGAAATCTTTCTCGGTCGACACCCATTGCCTGCAACTGAGTCGGCAAAAGCCTTTGAGCCAGGACAACCTGTTTCATTCGATGCTCGGGCTGCTGGAAGTCAACAGCCAGGTCTACAACCGGGACCTGGACCTGTTCGCCAGCTGTCGCGGCGCGGTGATTGACGGTGTCCTGGCACGAGAGTGATGGCCTGGACCTTTTTTTCACGCAGTGTTGGTTAACCTGTCATTCAATCTTCTCCAAGAGCCGTTCGTATGTCCGGGCTACCCCCATCCACCGTCGAGCTTGAGTTCGCCAGGCAGCATGACCAGGAGCATGCACAGGTTTGCTGTGGGCCGACGCCTCGACGATTGCGCCTGGCGTTCTGGCGCGACGAGCACATGGTACGCAATGCCCTGAAGGTGGCGGGCGAGCCCGGGTTGGTGCTGGATGTGGCCTGTGGCGCGGGACGATTCTGGCCGGTGCTGGCCGAGCACGCCAACCGGGTGATCCTGGCGGCGGACCCGTCGCCGGACAGGCTCGAACATGCGCTCACTCACCATGGCGGCGCGTTGCTCCAACGGGTCAAGACCTTCCCGAGTTCAGCGTTCACCCTCGGGCTGTCGGCCAACGCGGTGGATTGTATTCTCTGTCTGCAACTGTTTCGCCACGTCAGCGCCAGCGAGCATCGCCTGGCGCTGTTGCGCGAATTTCATCGGGTCAGTCGCGACACGGTGATCGTTTCGGTGAAAATCGAAGGCCGCCTCAAGATCGGCCAGGCGCCGCGACGGAGCCTGGCCGACAAGGCAGATGTGGAAGCCGAGTTCCGCGAGGCCGGTTTCAGCGTGCTTTGGTACCAGGATTTCCTGCCCGGTTTTGCTCTGACGCGTGTTTATGCGTTGCGTAAGACCGGTTAAGTCTTGATGTAGGACTATTCTTTCTTTTTCGCAGGCGATTTCTCTCAGGCGGCTGCTCTATGGATGCTCGCAATCGCCGGCGGCGATATATACTGCGCGCCATTCTTCAAGGGAGAGCCGTGTGGCCATCGATATTCACTGGATTCGCGACAACGATAGCCTCGGTCAGTTTTGCGCCGAGTGGCAGCAGTTGCCATTCGTCGCCCTCGACACCGAATTCATGCGGGTCGACACTTTTTACCCTATTGCCGGTTTATTGCAGATCGGCGACGGCAAGCGTGCCTACCTGATCGACCCCTTGACCATCGACAATTGGCAACCCTTGGCCGCACTACTGGAAAACCCGGCGGTGCTCAAGGTGTTGCACGCCTGCAGCGAAGACCTTGAAGTGCTGCTGCGCCTGACCGGCAGCCTGCCTGCGCCGCTGTTCGATACGCAATTGGCCGCCGCCTACCTGAACCTGGGTTTCTCCATGGGCTATTCGCGGCTGGTGCAGGAAGTGCTGGGTATCGAGTTGCCCAAGGGCGAGACCCGTTCCGACTGGCTGCAACGGCCCCTGTCCGAGACGCAGATCAGCTACGCGGCAGAGGACGCCGTGCACCTGGCAGAAGTTTTCGTACTGCTGCGCCCGAAGCTTTCCGACGAAAAGTACCGTTGGGTCCTGGAAGACGGCGCCGAACTGGTAGCCAACCTGCGTCGCGAGGTCGACCCGTACGAGGTCTACCGCGAGGCCAAGCTCGCCTGGAAACTGTCCCGCGCCCAATTGGCCGTGCTGCGCGAGCTGTGCGCCTGGCGCGAACGCGAGGCGCGGGCTCGTGACCTGCCGCGCAATCGCATCATTCGCGAGCATTCGCTGTGGCCCCTGGCCCGTACCCAGCCGGATAACCTCGGCGCGTTGGCGAAAATCGAAGACATGCACCCGCGCACCGTGCGCCAGGACGGCCAGTTTCTGCTGGACCTGATCCAGCGCGCCGCCAGCGTGCCGCCCGAGCAATGGCCGCCGGCCGTGGCCGAGCCACTGCCCATCGAGGCCTCGGCCCTGGTCAAGCGTCTGCGGGCGCTGGGGCAGGCTGAAGCCGAGCGCCTGGAAATCGCCCCGGAGCTGATGCTGCGCAAGAAAACCCTCGAAGCGCTGATCAAGAGCGGCTTCCCCGAGGGCCCTTACCAATTGCCCGATTCGCTGCGTGGCTGGCGCCGCGAATTGATGGGCCAGGCGCTGCTCGACAGCCTGGCCACTGCCGGAGAACAGCCTTGAAACGTATCTGCTCCATCTATCGAAGCTCGAAGAAAAACGAGATGTACCTGTATGTGCTCAAGAGCGATGCCTTGGAGCGTGTACCTGAGCCGTTGATGGCCGCCTTTGGCAAGGCGATCCATGCCTTCGACCTGGTCCTGAGCCCCGAGCGGGCGCTGTCACGGGAGGACATCAACAAAGTGCTGGAAAACCTCGACACCCAGGGCTATCACTTGCAAATGCCGCCGGCCGAAGACGAGTACATCGAGCATTTGCCCGAAGAGTTGTTGCGCCGCAACGACCCGGTCTGACGGTCTCTGAGGCACCTGTTCTGGGTGCCTCTGGAAAAACACTGGAAGGGTTTATTGACGACGATCGTATGGATGGAGCGACACTCTATCGGCGGTTGTCTGCACTGTTTTTGAAAGGTTTGATTCATGCGCGTTCTGATTGCCGAACACGACCACCCGGTGTACGCCCAGCTTCTGCGTCAGGCGGCACCCGATATTGAAGTCCTGACCAGCGGCGACTCCGCCGAATTGTCGCGACTGGCCACCGATTGCCCGGTCTGGCTCGGCCAGCCTGATCTGCTGGCCACCTTGTTGCGTCAGGGCCATAGACCCAGCTGGCTGCAGTCGACCTGGGCGGGTATCACGCCGTTGTTGGCCGAAGGCTTGACGCGCAACTACCGCCTGACCCGTGCGGTGGGCATTTTCGGCCAGGTGATGGCCGAATACGTGCTGACCTACATGCTCGGCCACGAGCGTGAGGTGCTGGCACGGCTGGTCAGCCAGGTCGAGCGCAAGTGGGACAATCGCCAGGGGCAAGGCCTGGCCGGGCGCAAGGTGTTGATCGTCGGGACCGGTGATATCGGTCAGCGTGTGGCGCAGTTCCTGGTGCCGTTTGGTGTGCAACTGTACGGTGTGGCCAGTGAAGCGCGAGCGTTGGCGCCGTTCATCGAAGTCGGGGCGCTGAAGGATCTGCCGCGCTTGGTGGGTGAGGCGGATTACGTGATCAATTTGCTGCCCAACACACCCGATACCCATGATGTGTACGACGCGGCGCTATTCAAGCAATTCAAGCCGACCGGGTTGTTCATCAACGTCGGCCGTGGCGTGGCGGTGGTGGATGCGGACCTGGTGCAAGCCCTGAAGGACGGGCACCTGGCCGGTGCGGTGATCGACGTCTGCCGTCAGGAGCCATTGCCACAGCGCCACCCCTTCTGGACCGCCTGGGGCCTGCTGCTGACCGGCCACAGCTCGGCACCGACCTCGCCGCCGATGATGGTGCAGTTGTTCCTGGAAAACCTGCGGGCCTATCAGGCCGGTGAGGCGCTACGCGGGGAAGTGGATTTCAGCCGGGGTTACTGACTTTCTTCCCGCTCCGGGTTGCGCCGTTCACTTAAGGTTTGTGTGAACCCAACCCTGTGGCGAGGGAGCTTGCTCCCGCTGGGCTGCGCAGCAGCCCCAAAACCTAAGCACGCGGTGCATCAGATTGTCCGAGCCGGCTGATTCAGGGCTGCTGCGCAGCCCAACGGGAGCAAGCTCCCTCGCCACGGGAAGTGCTGTTCTTATGTGAATAGTTTGTTCACATGAAGGGGCAGGGTTACAGGGTGAAGTCGCCCTCAGCCACCAGTTCGCTCAACGGCCGGCGCGGGCTTGGGGTTTCGCGGGCCTGGAGGTATTCGGCCAGTGTCGATTTGTCCCCCAGCTTGCCAATCGCCACGGCGGCGTGCAGGGCGTAGCCTTCCGGGATCTTCAGTTCCTTGCGGGTCAACGCCTGGTCGAAACCGGCCATGCCATGGGTGTGCCAGCCGCTGAGGCTGGCTTGCAGCGCCAGGTGGCCCCAGGCCGCACCCGTATCGAAGGTGTGGGACTGCGCAGGGGTTTCTTCGGTGGCGCCGGGAATGGCGAAGGTGGTTTTCGAAACAATGATCACCAGCGCCGAGGCGTGTTGGGCCCAGCTGCGGTTGAATTCATTGAGCAGGCCCAGGAAACGCTCCCAATTCGGCGTGTCGCGGCGCGCATACAGGAAACGCCATGGTTGGGAGTTGTACGCCGACGGCGCCCAGCGTGCAGCTTCGAAGAAGCCCAGCAGGGTTTCTTCGGCAATGGTCTCGCCGGTAAAGGCACGGGGCGACCAGCGCTCGATGAATTGAGGGTGAATCGCGTAATCGGCAATGCGGGGATTGGCACTCATGGGCTTACCTGGCTGGGGTTTGGAAAGTCAATGAAACAACCTACGTCCCGCCGCCCGGGCTGACAAGTCCCGGCCTACCGACAGTCGCCAATGCTTGGCCTGAAGAGGCCCGGGCACTAGACTGTCGGCCTTTTCACCACCTGATGTTGATGCTTGAGCCATGGCCGCCAAAGTCGAACCGTTCTGGAAACGCAAAACCCTCGATCAGCTCGATCTGCAGGAATGGGAATCGCTGTGCGACGGCTGTGGCCTGTGCTGCCTGCAAAAACTCGAAGACGAAGACGACAACAGCGTCTACTACACGCGCATCGCCTGCAAACTGCTGGACCTGAAAACCTGCCAGTGCACCGACTATCCCAACCGCCGCGACTTTGTCCCCGATTGCATCCAGCTCACGCCGGGCAAGGCCGATGAGTTCAAATGGCTGCCGCCGACCTGTGGTTATCGGCTGGTCAGCGAGGGCAAGGACTTGCCGTTGTGGCACCACCTGGTCTGCGGTGATCGCGATGCGGTGCACCACGAACGCATTTCCCAGTCCGGGCGTATGCTGGCCGAAGGCAGCGTGCCGGAAGACGATTGGGAAGATCATCTGATTTTCCGCGCCGGCTGAGCCGTCGGGCGGCGCGCCCCAGGGAGAACCCATGGCTGCAGGATTGAAACGGATGCTGGCCGCCGGGCTGCTGGCGATGTGCGGGCCGCTATGGGCGGCGCAGAAAGTCGATCTGGATTATCACGTGCACCTGTTGCCCCTGAGCGATCAGGCCGAGGTGCGTCTGACCCTGGCCCGGGGGGCGGCGGTGCGTAGCCTGGATTTCGACCTCGGCGACGGCAGTCGCTACAGCGATTTCAAGGCCGACGGCCAATGGCAACTCACTCCCGGCAAAGAGGCGCGAGGTGTCTGGCGGCCGGCAGCGGACAAGGCCAGCCTGAGCTACCGCGTGCGCATCAGCCATGCGCGCAAGAACGCCACCTTCGAAACCCGCATGACCCCGACGTGGGCGTTGCTGCGCGGCGACGACCTGGTGCCGTCGGCCAGGCTCGACCAGCAGGACGGCGTCGAACTGGTGGCCCGTCTTGAAGTTGAATTGCCCAATGGCTGGAAAAGCATCGAGACGCCCTGGCCGCGCATCGGCAAGCAACGCTTTCGCATCGACAACCCCTCGCGCCTGTTCGACCGCCCTACGGGCTGGATGCTCGCCGGCAAACTGGGTAGCCGCCGCACCCGCCTGGGCGAAACTGAGGTGACGGTCGCCTCGCCCCAGGGCCAGGACATGCGCCGGATGGATGTGCTGACGCTGCTGACATTCGTCTGGCCGCAGGTACAAGCACTGGTGCCGCGCCATCCGGCCAAGTTGCTGATTGTCGGCGCCGGCGATCCGTTGTGGCGTGGCGCCCAGGCCGGTCATGACTCGATCTACCTGCACAGCCGTCCGCCGCTGGTCAGCGAGCGGGGCAGCAGCCCGTTGTTGCGGGAGTTGGTGCAGGCGCTGGCCCGGGTCAATGATCATGATCGCAGCGATTGGATCAGCGAGGGGCTGACCGAGTACTACGCCATCGAACTGCTGCGCCGCGCCGGCGGCCTGAGTGATGAGCGCTATCAGACCTTGAACGACCGGCTCGCCCGCGACAGCAAGGGCATCACCACCTTGCGCGGCGAACAGATCAGCTCGGCGGCGGTGGCCAAGGCGGTGTTGCTGTTGCAGGAACTGGACCGCGAGATTCGCCTGAAAACCCGCAACAAGCGTTCGCTGGATGATGTGTTGCAGGGGGCGATGCGGTTGGAAACGGTCGATACCAAAGAGTTTGTGCAGCTCAGTGAGAGCGTTCTGGGTGGGGCCTCTACTGTGCTGGATACCCGGTTACTTCAGTGACACCGCCATCGCGAGCAAGCTCTCCCACATTGGGTTTTCGGCGTTCACAAAACATGTGGGAGCGAGCTTGCTCGCGAAGGGGCCAAGCGGCGCTGCAAAAATCAGAGCCCAACCTTCGGCGAATCCAACGAGTCATTCCCCGTCACCGTAGCCGTGCCAGTCGCCGCTTCGGCATTGGCCTTCAGGCGGCTCAGCTCATCACCGGCCTGTTCGATGCGGGCGCGGGCGTTGCTGAGGTTCTGCCGGTTCTTTTCCAGCAAGGCCTTGGCCGAGCAATGCCCGGTGATCCCCCGCGCCAGCGCCATGCCGCCGATCGCCAGTTGAGCCAGGCCGAGCACACCGCCACGGCGCAAGCCCTTGCCCATCATCAGCACACCGCCGGCCAGTGAGCCAATGCGTTCCCAGCCATGCACGTTTTGTGGCGGATGGGATTGGAAAGGGGTGGTCTCAATCGGCTCGAACGGATTGTTATCGCTCATGATCTGTCTCCAGTATGGGGATTGGTATAAAGCTGACTGCCCGAGCGATTGCCTTGTTCAATCGAATGTTGCACCGATCAGCGGAATTGCGGCCCCGAACGGGTGTTGTTGCCTTTGGCCATGCGGTCATACAGCACGACGTTGACGGTGGCGGCCAGGTTCATGCAGCCGGTGGTGGGGATGTACACCACATCCTCACACCAATCGCGAATGTCCTTGTCCAGCGAGCCGTCTTCCGGGCCAAAAATGTACAGCGCTCGGTCCGGGTGAGTGTATTCCGGCAGTGGGCGAGCGCCTTCCACCAGTTCCACGGCCACCGGCACACAGCCCAGGGGCAGGATTTTCTTCAGGTCGTCGATACCGATCAGCGGAATGTCGTAGTGGACTTTCTTGGTGTCGGTGACGAAGTCGGCGGCTCGCTCATAGCGCTTGCCGGTGTAGAACACCGACGCCACGCCGTAGCAGCCGGCGGCACGCATGACCGAACCGACGTTTTCCGGTGACTTGGGGTTGAACAGACCGATGCAGCTATAGCGTTTGTTGGCCACGGGCGGGGTGCCTTTGGGGAAAAGGCGCGATTATACGGGGAATGGGGCTGCGTGTTCAGTTTGTGAGTGGGGGGTGATGGTCGGTGACCTGTTCACGAACCTGACCAATCGGTAACGTCCCCGCCAGCGTCGTGACAGGCACCAGTCGTTATGGTTTGCCTGACAAATGACTGCCGGAGTTCCTCATGAAAACCCTTGATGCCTTGCTCGCCGTTTCGATCCTGTCCCTTTCTTCCCTTGCCTTGGCGGAAGGCGGAGGTGACCGGGTTTATGGCCAGATGATCCAGAACAATCAACAAGCCATGGCGCAATACGCCGTCGAAAACGGCAAAGCCATCGCCGAAATCGTTCATTACGAATACGGCATGAAACTCGATGTTAAAAAAGTGGTGAGCATTACACCGGCCAATAAAGGCTGTGGTGTCGGACCGTCGCGCATGACCTACGAAGACTCGAACGGCAAGCTCAATACCCTGGAATATAGGCTCCTGGGTGATAACTGTCCGAATGGCGGCTGATTACCGTCTCGTTTGTTCTCCTTTGGTTTTGAGACGGTCAGGCGCCCTGGTGGCGCCTGTTTTTTATGGGCGCCGGATTATTGTGCTGGCGTGTTACGCAACCTCAAGGCATTGAACACCACCGATGCCGAACTCACGCTCATGGCGATGGCGGCAATCATGGGCGAGAGCAGGTGACCGGTCAGGGGGTACAGCAGGCCGGCCGCCAACGGAATACCCATCGAGTTATAGAGGAAGGCAAAGCCGAGGTTCTGGCGCATGTTTCTAACGGTTGCCACCGAAAGGGTGCGGGCCCGCAAGATCCCCATCAAATCGCCTTTTACCAAGGTCAGCTGGGCGCTGTTCATCGCCACGTCCGTGCCTGTACCCATGGCAATGCCTACGTTCGCCCGAGCCAGGGCGGGCGCATCGTTTATTCCGTCACCCGCCATCGCGACCTGGCGGCCATCGCGCTGCAGGTCCGCCACCAGACGTTCCTTGTCCTCGGGTTTGACTTCGCCATGGACCTCTTCAATGCCCATCTCCCTGGCCACGGCGCGTGCCGTGGTGAGGCCGTCACCGGTGGCCATGATGATTGTGATGTCGTGAGCCTTGAGCCGGCTGACCGCTTCCCTGGAGGTTGGCTTGATCGGGTCCGAGACGCCCAGCAGCCCGGCCAGTACTCCGTCGACCGCCATGTAGATAATGCTGATGCCTTGCGCGCGTAGCTGCTCGGCCTGCTGTTGCAGTGGGCTGACGCTGATGCTGGCGGCGTTCATCAGGGCGGTATTGCCCAAGTGGATCTGTTTGCCGTCCACCTGGCCACTGACACCGATGCCGCTGCCGGATTCAAATGAAGCCGGCTTGATCAGTTCAAGATGCTCGGCTCGTGCGTGATCGACGATGGCGTGGGCCAGGGGATGTTCGCTGCCCTGGTCGAGGCTGGCGGCCAACAGCAGCACCTGGCGGTCGTCGAAGCCCTGGGTGGCTTTCACGCTGTGAAAGGTCGGGCGCCCTTCGGTCAGGGTGCCGGTCTTATCGACGATCAGCGTGTCGATCCTGCACAAGTTCTCGATGGCGCTGGCGTCCCGGAAAAGCACGCCCAGGCTGGCAGCCTTGCCGGTGGACACCATGATCGACATGGGGGTTGCGAGTCCCAGCGCGCAGGGGCAGGCGATGATCAGCACGGCGACGGCATTGATCAGCCCGAAGACCCAGCCAGGTTCGGGGCCTAACAGCCCCCAGCCGAAAAAGGTCAGTACGGCGATGGCAATCACGCCCATGACGAAATAGCCAGCGATCACGTCGGCCATGCGCTGCATAGGCGCTTTCGAGCGCTGGGCCCGGGCGACCATCTGGACAATTTGCGCCAGGACGGTCTCGGCGCCGACCTTCTGCGCCGTCATCACCAAGCTACCGTGGGTGTTGATCGTGGCGCCGATCAGGTTGTCCCCGGCGCGTTTGCTCACCGGAACCGGCTCGCCGGTGAGCATCGACTCGTCAACGGCGCTTTCCCCTTCGAGTACCGTACCATCGACCGGGACCTTTTCACCGGGCCTGATCCGCAGGTGGTCACCCTGATGGACGTGGGCCAGGGGAATGTCTTGTTCCTGGCCATCGGCATTGATCCGGCGCGCGGTCTTGGGGGACAGCCCCAACAGCGACTTGATGGCGGCCGACGTCTGCGAGCGTGCCTTGAGCTCCAGCATCTGCCCCAGCAAGGTAAGGGAGATGATCACTGCGGCGGCTTCAAAGTAGACGCCGATACGCCCCTCTTGCACGAATGTGGTGGGGAATCCTCCCGGCCAAAACGTGGCGGCGACACTGTAGAGATAGGCCGCCGCGGTGCCCAGGCCAATCAGGGTCCACATGTTCGGGCTACGCTGGCGAACAGAGGCCACTGCCCGTACAAAAAACGGCCAGCCTGCCCACAGGACCACGGGTGTCGCCAGGAAAAACTCGACGAGATTTTGCGTTGCTCCGTGAAACAGCGACAAAGCGTGCCCCGCCATGGCGAGCACCGTGACGATCACCGTCAACGGCAGTGACCACCAGAAGCGGCGCGTGAAGTCCTTGAGTTCTGGATTGTCCTCTTCTTCCAGCGCGGGCATCACCGGCTCCAGCGTCATGCCACACTTGGGGCAGGTGCCGGGGCCGGGTTGGCGGATTTCCGGGTGCATGGGGCAGGTGTATTCAGTCGCCATGTCGCCGCTGGGCGCTGGAGCACTGTGGTGAAGGTGCGCTGGAACGTTGGGCATGGCTAGGGGCCTTCCTGATCCCTGCGGTTGACGGGTGGTTGGCCATGTCGTCCATGACCGCCATGGCCGTGGCCGTGTCCGAAGATATGCATCAAGGGACATATCAGGAGAATCAGGTACGGCCAATTCGCCGCGATGTGGCTGAAGTGTTCTCGCGCCAGATAGAAGAGGCCGATGGCCAACAACATGATCAATACAATGCCGGTCTTGCCCCGCCAGAATGGCGTAGCACCCGCAGGGGGTTGATGAGTGTTCATGGTGTCGCTCCTTCAGGCCGGGCGAGCCACCGCCACCGATAACCACAGAATAGGCAGGGAGGGCTTTGGCAGATTGATATTCATCAACCTTGGCTTACTTGACCTGCAAATGAGGGAAGTAGCGGGCATGCTAAAGGTGCGAAGCTGTCAGCGACCTGACGAGGGCATTGCAGATTTGTCAGCTGGACCATGAAAGCGGCCCAGGCAGCCGCCCCACAGTCGAGCAGGCCACTTTTGGCGAGGGGATTTGATCTGTGGAGCAACACTTTGCAGCGCAAGATAAACCCACTCGCACAACGGCTAATTACTCGTCCTTCTTCATCAACCCGGCCAGTGCGGCGAAGGGGTTGTGGGTCGCCTTGGCGATTTTCGGAGTGCTCAGGGAGCCGTCGCCGAAATATTGCTGGTCGGTGTAGCGCGAGTGTTCGTTGTCGTGGCAGTACAGGCACAGCAGTTCCCAGTTGGAACCGTCCTGCGGGTTGTTGTCGTGGTTGTGGTCGCGGTGGTGAACGGTCAGTTCGCTCAGGCGCTTGCCGGAAAACTCACGGGCGCAGCGGCCACAGACATGGGGGTACATTTTCAGGGCTTTGTCGCGGTAGCCCATCTCCCGGTCGCGCTGGGCATCGGCGAGGATGCGGTCCAGCTTGGCGGTGTTGGACGGTGGCGTTGACGAACTCATGGGTTCACCTTTGTAGACAAGACGGATGACGGTTGGACAGAGTTTAGCTCAGCCCTTGAGCTTCTCGGCAATCCAGATGGTGTGGCGGGTGCCTTTGTTGCCATGGGCGAACACTTGCACCTCTTCGGCCTTGAAGCCGGCCTTCTTCAGCTTGTCGGAAAACTGCCGGTCAGCGCTGGCCGACCACACCGCCAGCACGCCCTTGGGCCGCAGGGCCTTGGCGCAGGCGGCCAGACCTCCAGCCGAATACAGCCAACTGTTGGCTTTCTGGGTCAGGCCTTCCGGGCCGTTGTCGACGTCCAGCATGATCGCGTCGAACCCCTGGGGTTCGGCTTGCAGGACCTTGGCGACGTCTTCCATGCGGATCACTGTGCGTGGATCCGACAACGGCCGCCCGGCCTTTTCACCCAGGGGGCCACGGTTCCACTCCACCACGCCGGGCACGAGTTCGGCCACCACCACTTCGGCGGTCTTGCCCAGGTGCTTGAGGGCCGAGGCGAGGGTGAACCCCATGCCGAGGCCGCCGATCAGCACGCGCGAGCCGGGACGACCGGCGACCTTGCGGCAAGGAATCTCTGCCAGGGCATCTTCGGAACCGTGCATGCGGGTGTTCATCAACTGCCCGCCGTCACCGCCCTGGATCTTGATGACGAAGTCTTCCCCGTACTCGAATAGGCACAGGGCACCGCCGTTATCAGGGATGGGCGTGGTGTCGAGTAGAACGAAACGTTTCATGGAAATCTCGTAGGAGGGCAAACCGCGCGGTAACGACTAGCCTTAAAGCAGACAATAGCCACGGAGCCATTGATGAAGTGCATCATTCTAACGGCCATTGCCCTGGCGGCGCTCTCAATAAGTTGCGCCCAGGCTCAACAACCGACGATTCCAGTCAACCCGCCCAGCATCCCCGGATCGCCTGGCACCGCCACTCCCATGCCCTATCCGCCGGTCACGCCCAACGGGGTGCCCAAGGTTGGCCCCGGAAGCGGCGGACCGCCCTTGCTGCCCCCCATCGAAATGCCCAAGCCGCCCAAGGACCAGCCGATACCGGGCATGGAGCCCAAGCCAGTGAAGGCCAAGTCGCCTGGAGGATAAATCGACAAGACGACGCATTCACCTGTGGGAGCGAGCTTGCTCGCGATAGCGGTGTGTCCGTCGGCTTCAATGCTGGCTGATCCGCCGCCATCGCGCGAGCAAGCTCGCTCCCACTGGGTTTATGTGTTGTTGTCAGACCTGCTGCGACAACAACTGCCCATCGGCCATGCGCAGGCGCTTGGACAGGGAGACGGCGAGGGCGCGGATGATCTTGGCGGCGATCTTGGGGGCGTCGTTGAGCATTTTTTCCAGGGAGTCCTTGCCCAGGTTCAGCAACTGGCAATCGCTGGCGGCGATGCAGCTGGCCGAGCGCCGTTCGCCGTCGAGCACGGCCATTTCGCCGAATGCCCGGCCGCTGCGCAGCGTGGCGATGGTCACGGGGTGGCCGTCGGGGCCGGTTTTCTGAACGGCCACCTGGCCGGTGTGGATGATGCACATGAAGCTGCCGGCATCGCCCTCGTGGAAAATCGCTTCGCCCTGGGCGATGGCGCTGATGCTGAAATAGCCCGACGCCGCGGCGAAGTCCACAGGTAGCAACTGGTCGAACAGACCGCAGTCCATCAGCCAGTCGCGGATTTCTTTGTTCAGTAAGGTCGGTTCTGACATGTTGGCACGGTCTTTTTCTTGTGTGTGTTGCAGGTTCAGTTTGGCCCGGGCGTAAAAAGATCCATGGTAGATCCCCTGTGGGAGCGAGCTTGCTCCCACCGTTATTTGATCCGGGATGCCCGGCGCATGGAGCTAAGACCCGGCCATCCCACAGAGTTCCTCAGACCACCCCCAAAACCTTCAAGACAAATGCATATTCGAGCGCTACGTCACGCAATCCCTGGTAACGCCCGCTCATTCCGCCGTGGCCGGCGCCCAGTTCGGTCTTGAGCAGCAGGGGGTGGTCGTCGGTCTTGGTGGCGCGCAATTTCGCCACCCACTTGGCCGCTTCCCAGTACTGCACACGGCTGTCGTTGTAACCGGCGATCACCAGCAGCGCCGGGTACGCCTGGGCGCTGACGTTTTCGTACGGGGCGTAGGCTCGGATCCGATCATAAACGTCCGGCTCCTCTGGATTGCCCCATTCATCGTACTCGGTGACGGTCAGCGGCAAGTCCGGGTCGAGCATGGTGTTGAGCACGTCGACGAACGGCACCTCGGCAATCGCAACCTTGAACAACTCCGGGCGTTGGTTGAGCACCGCGCCGATCAGTAGGCCACCGGCGCTGCCGCCGCTGATCGCCAGTTGTTCGGCGGTGGTGAAGCCGTTGGCGATCAAATGCTCGGCACAGGCGATGAAATCGCCGAACGTGTTGTGCTTGTGTTCCTGCTTGCCGGCGCGATACCAGGCTTCACCCAGCTCGCCGCCGCCGCGCACATGGGCGATGGCAAACGCTACGCCGCGGTCAAGCAGGCTCAGCCGCGAATGGGAAAACCACGGGTCGAGGCTTTCGCCATAGGCACCGTAGCCGTACAGGTACAGTGGTACCGGCCGGCCGAGGGCTTCGCGCTTGACCACCAGGCTGATGGGCACTTGTGTGCCGTCTGGCGCCGTGGCCCACAGCCGTTGGCTGACGTAGTCATCGGCGTCGAACGGGCCCAGTACCGGGGTTTGCTTGAGCACGACCTGTGCGCCGCTGGCCAGGTCCAACTGGCGGATCTGCGCCGGACGGTTCAGGGCCTCGTAGCGCAGGCGAATGCGCTCGCTGACGAATTCCAGGCTGTTTTGCACATGCAGGCTGTAGGCCGCGTCCGGCAGTTGCACCCGATAGGCCGGCAAGCCTTGCGGGTGAACCTCGATGATCGGCAGGCCGCCTTCGCGCAGGCTCAAGGTCATGGCCCCGGCGTTCAGGCTCAGGCCGTCGATCATCACCGTGTCGCTGTGGGGGATCAGGTTCTGCCACTCGGCCTCGGTCGGCGCCACGCCTGTGTCGGCGGCCTGGTACAGGGCGAAGTTGATCCCGTCGCGGTTGCTGCGGATCAACCAGGTCCATTGGCCATCGAGCAGGCCGTGGTCGACGTCGTACTCATGGTTTTCCACGCGGGTCGCCAGGCAGGTAAAGGGGCGCTGCGGTTGCGCAGCGTCCAGTACCCAGACTTCGCTGGTGGTCTTGCTGCCCAGGGACAGGATCAACTGCTTTTCCGAACTCGAACGATAGCAATGCAGGAAGAAACGCCCGTCCGGCTCGTGGAACACCTCTTCGGCGGCAGTGCCGTCCAGGCGATAGCGCCAGAGTTTGTGGGGGCGATGGGTGTCGTCCAACTCGCCGAAAAACAGCGTCAGGCTGTCGTTGGCCCAGGTCATGCTGCCGTCGCAATCGGCGAAGGACAGTTCGCTGACCTTGTCGTTGGACAATTCCTTCACGAACAGGGTGTAGATCTCATCGCCCGTGGTGTCCAGGCTGTAGGCCAGGCGCTGGTGGTCAGGGCTGATGCTGAAAGCGCCCAGGGAAAAGAAGCCGCCGCCGGCCAGCACGTTCGGGTCCAGCAGCAGTTGTTCACGGCTTTCATCCACGTTCAGGCTGTCATCGGCCGGACGCGGGCAGCGGTAGTGGCGCGGGTATTCGTCACCAGCCGTGGTACGGGTGTAGTACAGGTACGGGCCCCAGGGCGAGGGCAGTGACAGGTCGGTCTCGAGAATCCGACCCTTGATCTCCTGGAACAGGGTTTCGCGCAGTTCGGCCTGGTCGGCGAGTTGCGCCTCCTGGTAGCTGTTTTCCGCCTTGAGGTAGTCGAGCACGGCGTCGGTGTCGCGTTCCTGCAGCCAGGCGTATGGGTCAACACCGGGGTCCCTGCGGGCAATCGGGGCGTTGGAAACGTGGGCAGATAGGGACATGAAAGGCTCTCGAACGTTGTACGAAAAGGGACACATGGCCTGGACAGAACCAACCACACAGGCCATTCGCCAGACGCCGGGGCAGCCTGACGAGCGAAAAGCCGTTACTATAAGCGCCTCTTTGCCTGCCTTGCCATGGACACCATGACCGAGAATGACTATCTGATCGCCTGGGGCCTCTACGCCTTCGCCGCCCTGGGCTGCCTGTTGGTATGGATGCGCATGACCCGCTGGATGTGGCGCTGGTTGCGCGAACCGCTGCGGTTGCTGCTGGCGGTGCTGCTGTTTAGCCCTACCATCGTAGATCCGGTGAAGGACAAGGTCGCCCCGGCCCTGGCTATTGTTGCCCTGGACGTGCTGTTCAAAGTCGGCAACAACGTCTGGCGGGCGGCTTCCGATCTGCTCATGTACGGCATGATCGCCTTCGGTCTCTACTTCATTTTGGTGCTGATCCGCTTTCCCATCGAGCGGGCCGCCAACGCTCGCAAGGAACGGGCCGCCGCCGCAAAAGCCGCCGCTGCGGTCGATGAGCCGGAGGACGAGCCACCGTTTGGCGTGGCCGGCGATGACCGTTACGGTCGCCCGCCCGTGCCGAGCAACCCCCAGCGTTCGCGTATCGAACCGCGCCTGTAACCGGGCCTGCCCCTTGAAGCGAGAGTTCGAGCATGTGTGAGTTATTGGGCATGAGCGCCAATGTGCCGACCGACATCGTGTTCAGCTTCACTGGGCTGATGCAGCGCGGCGGCAAGACCGGGCCGCATCGGGACGGTTGGGGCATCGCCTTCTACGAGGGCCGTGGCCTGCGCCTGTTCCAGGACCCGGCCGCCAGCAGCGAATCGGAAGTGGCGAACCTGGTGCAGCGCTATCCGATCAAGAGCGAAGTGGTGATCGGGCATATTCGCCAAGCCAACGTCGGCAAGGTCTGCCTGTCCAATACGCACCCGTTCGTGCGTGAGTTGTGGGGCCGCAACTGGTGTTTTGCCCACAATGGCCAACTCGCCGATTTCCAGCCGGGCGTGAGCTTCTACCGCCCGGTGGGCGATACCGACAGCGAAGCGGCTTTCTGCGATCTGCTCAACCGTGTGCGCCAGGCCTTCCCCGAACCGGTGGAGGTGGAACAATTGCTACCGTCGCTGATCGAGGCCTGCGCCGAATACCGCAGCAAAGGCGTGTTCAATTGCTTGCTCAGCGATGGCGACTGGCTGTTCTGCTATTGCTCGACCAAACTGGCCCAGATCACCCGTCGCGCGCCGTTCGGCCCGGCTCGGCTCAAGGATGTGGATGTGATAGTCGATTTCCAGGCTGAAACCACGCCCAACGACGTGGTCACGGTGATCGCCACCGAACCGTTGACCGAAAACGAAACCTGGACCCGCTACGAACCGGGCCAATGGAGCCTGTGGCGACGCGGCGAATGCGTCAGCCACGGCCGGACCGAATAAGGACGTCACGTTATGTTGCTCAGTTATCTACGGCTGGTGTTGTTCGCGGTGGGCCTGTTGGTTGGGGTCCAGGTGCCGGGCTTCATCAATGATTACGCCAAGCGGGTCGAGGCCCACCTGATCGAGGCGCAGACCGGCTTGCAAGGGTTCCAGGGCACCGCCAATCAGTTCTTCAAGGGCGACATGCAAGCCCTGGTGGCCCATTACCGCGCCAGCGAAGACCCGATCTTTCGCAGCGACGCCGACAGCCTGAACACCTTGCTCGTGCGCCAGCAGGCCCTGGACAAGCAATTCCAGGCCATGCAGGGCCCGTGGTACATCCGCTTGCTGCAAGTGGCGCTGGCCGCCGATCCGGACATCCGCAAGGAAACCTGGAACGGCTACAGCTACCAGATCCTGTTGACTCCCGAGGCCATGATCTGGGGCATCAGCGGTGCGTTGTTGCTGTCGTTCGGCCTGGAGTGCCTGTTCCGCCTGATCGACTGGGTGGTGCTGGGCGGCAAGCGCCTGCGCCAGAGCCGGCCGATTGAAGAGCGGGATTTGCGCGGGCTCTGATTGCACGACTGATCGAAACCGCAACCGGCTTCTGTGGCGAGGGAGCTTGCTCCCGCTGGGCCGCGAAGCGGCCCCAAAACCAGACACCGCGCAGTGTCAGGTAGATGGTATCCAGCAGGTTTGGGGCTGCTTCGCAGCCCAGCGGGGATAAATCCCCTCGCCACAGGTTCGTGGTTGGTAAAGTGGCTCGAACGGTCTGACTCACCCAGCCCATCGCCAAACACAAACCCCGTGGCGAGGGAGCTTGCTCCCGCTGGGCTGCGCAGCAGCCCCAAAAAGCCTGGAAGCATTCAGCCAGTTACACCGAGGCACCTGGTCTGGGGGCTGCTTCGCAGCCCAGCGGGAGCAAGCTCCCTCGCCACAATGGTGTTCAGCTAGGCCACAACGGTGTGCAGCCAGGCCTTGCGTGTTACCCAATCAAATTTTTCTTATGACCCAACCGAGGTTTTATTCGTTGGACGGGATCGGCCGCGCGCTCAAGAATCGACGCATCGGTCTCCACGTCAGCGTCGTCGAGACTTACAACAATAAAACTGCGGAGAACCACCATGAGTGCACCCGACACGCTCGGCGTCCCCCAACCCCAGGCCCGTTCCGGCCCATTCGATTGGTATCGCAACATCAACCAGCAGGAACGTCGCACCTTCTGGAGCTGCAAGATCGGCTACGCCCTGGACGGCATGGACACGCAGATGCTCAGTTTCGTGGTGCCGACCCTGATCGCGATGTGGGGCATTACCACTGGCCAGGCAGGCCTGATTCACACCAGTACCTTGATCGCTTCGGCCATTGGCGGCTGGGTGGCCGGCATTCTCTCGGACCGCATCGGGCGGGTGCGCACCCTGCAACTGACGGTGCTGTGGTTCGCCTTCTTCACCTTTTTGTGCGGCTTTGCCCAGAACTATGAACAACTGCTGATCGCCCGCACATTGATGGGCTTCGGTTTTGGCGGCGAATGGACCGCCGGCGCCGTGTTGATGGGTGAAGTGATTCGTGCCAAGGATCGCGGCAAGGCGGTGGGCATGGTGCAGTCGGGTTGGGCGCTGGGCTGGGGCATGACGGCGATCCTGTATGCGCTGCTGTTCTCGGTGCTGCCGCCGGAAGACGCCTGGCGCGCACTGTTCATCCTCGGCATCGTGCCGGCGGTGTTCGTGATTTTCGTCCGCCGACTGGTCAAGGATCCGGAAGTCTATAACCAGACCAAGGCCCGGCTGACGCCGGAAAACCCAGCGAAGTTCTACGAGATTTTTGCCCCCGGCATCCTTTTCACCACCTTTCGCGCCTCGCTGCTGACCACCGGTGCCCTGGGCGGTTACTACGCCATCACGTCCTGGCTGCCGACGTTCCTGAAAAATGAGCGTGGCCTGAGCGTATTGAGTACCGGCGGCTACCTGGCGATGGTGATCGTCGGTTCCTACGTGGGCTATGTCATCAGTGCGTACCTGTCGGACATCCTGGGGCGCAAAAAGAACTTTGTCCTGTACGCCGTCGGCTCTTTCACCATCGTCCTGCTGTATACCCAGGTGCCGGTGAGCAATAACGTGATGCTCTGGCTGGGCTTTCCCTTGGGGTTCTTCGCGTCGGGCATGTTCAGCGGCATGGGCTCGTTCCTCACCGAACTGTTCCCTACGCGCATTCGTGGTTCGGGCCAAGGCTTCTGCTACAACATTGGCCGGGCGGTGGCGGCATTGTTCCCGCTGTTGATTGGTATTTTGAGCCAGAAGGTGCCGCTGAGCGTGGGTATCGGAGCGTTCGCCGCGGTGTCCTATGGCGTGGTGATCCTGGCGGCCCTGAGCCTGCCGGAAACCCAAGGCAAGCAGTTGGAAGCCGAGTAACTGATAACCTGTGGTGCGCGTGCCCCACAGTTAAACAAAGAAAGAACCTACAGGAGCGTTCACCGTGAACCGCCTGCTATTGAATTGCGACATCGGCGAAAGCTTCGGCAACTGGACCATGGGTCTGGACGCCGAGGTGATGCCCTTCATCGATTGCGCCAACATCGCCTGCGGCTTTCATGCCGGCGACCCGAGCATCATGCGCAAGACCGTCAGCCTGGCCCTGAGCCATGGCGTGCGAATCGGCGCGCACCCGGCCTATCAGGATCTGGCGGGCTTCGGCCGCCGTTCCATGGCCTACGGCGCCCAGGAATTGCAGGACCTGCTGCATTACCAGATCGGCGCCCTCGACGGCATCTGCCGGGCGCAAGGCGGACGGGTCAGCTACGTCAAGCCCCACGGCGCGATGTACAACGACATGATGGCCAACCCGGCGCAACTGCGCGCGGTGATCCAGGCTGTTGCGGCCTATGATCGGCAACTGCCGCTGATGCTCATGGCGACCCGGGACAACAGCGCCGCCCAGGCCCTGGGCGATGAGTACGGCCTGACCCTGTGGTTTGAAGCCTTTGCCGACCGCGCCTACGACAGTGCCGGTCGCCTGGTTTCGCGGCAAGCACCGGGTGCCGTGCACCACGATCCCGAGGTGATTGTCGGGCAGGCCCTGGCTATCGCCCGTGGCGATGCGTTGACCGCCAGTGACGGCAGCGCCTTGCACCTTGTTGCCAACACCTTGTGCGTACACGGCGACAACGCCAGCTCCGTGGCGGCCGTGCAACGCATCCGCGAAGCTCTGGACCGGCAGAGTGCACCATGAGACCACGCTTGGAAGTGGTGGCGGTGGACTGCTTGATGGTGCGCCTGTTCGATGAGATCGCCGAGGCCAACATGCCCTGGATGCTCGCCGCCAGCGAGCGCCTGCGAGTGGTGTTTGCCGAGCATCTGATTGACCTGGTGCCGTCCTATACCACGTTGATGGTGCACTACGATTTGCTCGCCCTGAACCCGGTGCAGGCTCGTGAATTGATCGATGAGGCGTTGAATAACCTTTCACCGGATGCCCGGTCCGCCGGCCAATGCCACGTGCTGCCGGTGTGGTACGACCTCAGTGTCGGGCCGGAGCTGGAGCTGCTGGCGAGCCGCAGCGGGCTGACGGTCGCCCAGGTGATCCGTCGCCACAGTGAACGCGAGTACCAAGTGTTTGCCTTGGGCTTCGCCCCCGGTTTCGCCTTCATGGGGCTGGTGGATGAAGAATTGGCTTCACCGCGCCTCGACACGCCGCGCAAGCGCGTGGCGGCCGGCAGTGTCGGCATTGCCGAGCGCCAGACCGCGGCGTATCCGGTGGTGTCGCCCGGTGGCTGGAACCTGATCGGTCGCACCCCGGCCAAACTGTTTGATCGCGAGCGCGACGGCTACAGCCTGATGCAACCGGGGGACACGGTGCGTTTCGCCCCCGTGGACCATGCCGAATTCATCGCGCTGGGTGGCGACGACACACCGCTGGAGACCCAGGCATGAGCCGCTTGTTGATCGAGGCCAGCACCCCGCTGTGCCTGTTGCAGGACGTCGGCCGTTTCGGCGTGAGGCACCTGGGTGTGACCCAGGGCGGGGCGGCGGACTGGCTGTCGATGGCCTGGGCCAATTGGATGCTCGGCAATGGCCTGGACGCAGCGGTGGTGGAGATTACCCTCGGCGGCTTTACCGTAGTGGCCGAAGAGGATTGCGTGCTGGCGCTGGCCGGGGCGGACCTGGGCGCGCGAATAGACGGCCAGGGCGTGGCATCGTGGCGCTTCTTCAGTCTGCGCAAGGGCCAGGTGCTGGCGCTCACCCAGCCCGTGCTCGGTGCCCGGGCCTATCTGGCGGCCCCTGGCGGATTCAATGCGCCTGCGGTACTGGGCAGCCGGGCGACGGTAGTGCGCGAGGAACTGGGTGGCCTGGATGGGCGAGGGCGAGCGCTGAGTCGTGGCGAGCGCCTGAGCTATTCAGGCGCGGCGACGCCTCGGCCCATGCCGCACACGCGGATTCCGGACTTCCAGCAAGCGCAGCCGCTGGACCTGATCCTGGGGGCGCAGAATGGCGCGTTTAGCGGACAGAGTCTGTTCGACGCGTTCAACACCCCGTGGACGCTGGACAGTCGCGCCGACCGCATGGGCATCCGCTTGCTGGGCACGGCGTTGGCGTATCAGGGGCCGGCGATGATTTCCGAGGGCATTCCGCTCGGTGCGGTGCAGGTGCCGCCGGATGGCCAACCGATCGTGCTGCTCAACGACCGGCAAACCATCGGTGGCTATCCACGCCTGGGGGCCTTGACTCCGTTGGCCCTGGCCCGGTTGGCGCAATGCCTGCCGGGGACGCAGGTGCGGTTGCGGCCGGTGGTGCAGGAGGTTGCGCATCGGCAGCAGGTGGAGTGTCTGCAGGTGTTTTTGAAAGGCTAGAAGCATCGCGAGCAAGCTCGCTCCCACAGGGATCTTATGTACGACGAATATCCAGTGTGGGAGCGAGCTTGCTCGCGATGAGGCCTGTACAGGCAACCAAAAATCTTACTTGGACAGGAACCGCATCCCTTCCTCCAACCCCCGCAAAGTCAGCGGATACATCCGGTCTTCCACCAACTCGCGCACGATGTTGGTCGAGGCGGTATAGCCCCAGGTGTCCTTGGGATACGGATTGATCCAGATGAGCTTCTTGTACTTCTCCATGAAACGCTGCATCCACACATAGCCAGCCTCTTCGTTCCAGTGTTCGACGCTGCCGCCGGCCTGGGTGATTTCATAGGGGGCCATGGCGGCGTCGCCGATGAAGATCACTTTGTAGTCGGCACCGTACTTGTGCAGCAAATCCTGGGTCGAGGTGCGTTCCGAGGTACGGCGCAGGTTGTTTTTCCACACCGACTCGTACACGAAGTTGTGGAAGTAGAAATACTCCAGGTGCTTGAACTCGGTCTTGCAGGCCGAGAACAGTTCTTCGCAGATCTTCACGTGGGCATCCATCGAGCCGCCGATGTCGAACAACAGCAACAACTTCACGGTGTTGCGTCGCTCCGGGCGCATCTGGATGTTCAAGAGGCCGGCGTCCCGGGCGGTGTGGTCGATGGTGCCGTCGATGTCCAGCTCTTCGGCCGCACCCTGGCGAGCGAACTTGCGCAGGCGGCGCAGGGCGATCTTGATGTTGCGGGTGCCCAATTCCACCTGGTCGTCGAGGTTCTTGTACTCGCGCTGGTCCCAGACCTTCACAGCCTTGCCCTGGCGCTTGCCGGCGTCGCCGACCCGGATGCCTTCGGGGTTGAAGCCGCCGGAGCCGAACGGGCTGGTGCCGCCGGTGCCGATCCATTTGTTGCCGCCGGCATGGCGTTCCTTCTGTTCTTCCAGGCGTTTCTTGAACTCTTCGATCAGCTTGTCCAGGCCACCCAGGGACTGGATCTGCGCCCGCTCTTCGTCGGTCAGTGAACGCTCGAATTCCTTGCGCAGCCAGTCCTCGGGAATCAGCGCCTGGAGGTGATCGTCGAGTTTTTCCAGGCCGTTGAAGTAGGCAGCGAACGCCCGGTCGAACTTGTCGAAATGCCGTTCGTCTTTCACCAGGATTGCCCGGGACAAGTAATAGAACTCGTCCATGTCGGCGAAGATCACCCGCTGTTTCAACGCGTTGATCAGGTCCAGCAATTCGCGCACCGACACGGGCACTTTGGCGGCGCGCATCTCATTGAACAGGTTAAGCAGCATGGCAATCGCCCTCGCTCTTGTTAGACGAAGAGGATCAGCGGGTGCCGCGACGGCTCATGAACGCCAGGCGCTCGAGCAGTTGCACGTCCTGCTCGTTCTTGACCAGGGCGCCGGCCAGCGGCGGGATGGCCTTGGTCGGATCACGTTCGCGCAGTACCGCTTCGCCGATGTTGTCGGCCATCAGCAGCTTGAGCCAGTCCACCAGTTCGGAAGTGGAAGGCTTTTTCTTCAGGCCCGGCACCTTGCGCACGTCGAAGAACACGTCCAGCGCTTCACTGACCAGGTCCTTCTTGATGTCCGGGTAATGCACGTCGACGATTTTCTGCAGGGTGACGCGGTCGGGGAAGGCGATGTAATGGAAGAAACAGCGGCGCAGGAACGCGTCCGGCAGTTCCTTTTCGTTGTTGGAGGTAATGATGATGATCGGCCGTTGCTTGGCCTTGATGGTTTCGTCGGTCTCGTAGACGTAGAACTCCATCTTGTCGAGTTCCTGCAACAGGTCGTTGGGGAACTCGATGTCGGCCTTGTCGATTTCGTCGATCAGCAGGATCACCCGCTCCTCGGACTCGAACGCTTCCCAGAGCTTGCCCTTCTTCAGGTAGTTGCGTACGTCATGGACCTTGTCCACGCCCAATTGCGAGTCCCGCAGGCGGCTGACCGCATCGTACTCGTACAGGCCCTGGTGAGCCTTGGTGGTGGACTTGATGTGCCAGGTGATCAAGCGCGCGCCGAAGGACTCGGCCAGTTGCTCGGCGAGCATGGTCTTGCCGGTGCCCGGTTCGCCCTTGACCAGCAGCGGCCGCTCCAGGGTGATGGCGGCGTTCACGGCCAGTTTCAGGTCATCGGTGGCCACGTAGGCGCTGGTGCCTTCGAACTTCATCTGCAATTCCTCGAACGGTGTCGCCGGCCTGGCGAGGCGGGGCGCGCGAAAATAAATAGCGTGCCCGACTATACCGCGAGGCCCCGCCGACTGTGAACGCAGACGCTGTATTCAGTCTCTGAATGGAGCGTCACATGTTGACTCAGTCTCGGCGGCTTGCCAGTATTGCATATCGCCAATTTGGCGATATGTTTGGTGTATGTCTACTAAATATCGATTTAAAAATACTTACCGCATTCAACTGCGTGAACGAGACCATCCACCGCCCCATGTACACCTGACGGGTGGTGGGGTGGATGTGATGTTGAGCCTGGAAACCGTGGAAGTGATGATGGGCCGTGCGCCGCCGTTGATCATCAAGCAAGCGCTGGACTGGGTCAGGGTCCACCAGGCGCAACTGTTGGAGGATTGGAAACGATGTTACCCATGAAACGGCCGCGGCTATTGGCCGTGCAGGCTTTATTACCGTTCAGTCTTGAACTGACGTTCATCGACGGGCAGCAATTGACGCTGGACTTGAGTGCCGACGTGCAACGTTACCCAGGCTTGCAGCCTTTGCTGAAAGAGGCAGCGTTTGGAGGCGCGAGCGTGGGGGATGATGGTTGGAGCGTGGAATGGCCCGAACTGGATATCCAGATCGGTGCCGATACCTTGTATCTGGATGCGCTGGCGCAGAATGCCGTGGATGAAAATACCCGTATCTTCATCGATTGGCGTGCCCGTACCGGCCTATCGCTGAACCAGGCGGCTGAAGCACTGGGGGTCAGCGCTCGCAGCATCAGCCGCTATAGCAGTGGGCGCGAGGCTGTACCGCGTTCGCTGGCCCTCGCGTGCTTGGGATGGGACTCGCTGCAGCGTGGCGCGGGCATCGCGGCGGCGGAACCGATCGGCCGCTACACCGTCACGCGCAAACCCTAATCGGTCGAAGGCGGTGGCTGTTCATAACGGGCGTTGAAGGCCTGGACGAAACCGTTGCGCAGGATCTGCAGGAAGGCCTCGAAGGCGCTGATGTCCTGCTGGTGGACATTGCCGCTGAGTTCCACCCGGGTGGCGAACTGGTTCTTGCGCTGGTTCTTGAGGGCCGTTTCGCCTGTGCCGACCAGCGCTTCCCAGACCGAGCGGAAGATGTTCTTGTTCTGGTTTTCCACGTCCTGCTGCCAGTCGAACACATCGACATCGCGCAGCAATGGCTTGATGTAGCCGCTGAGCTTGGCGTTGTCGGCTTCGGCCTCGATCACCAGGTCGCCGTGACCGGCATTGAAATCGAATTTGCCATAAGCAGCGGCGAAATCGTTCAGGCGCTTGAGCTCGATGTTCCTGGCTCGCAGGCGGAAGTCGAAATCCTCGAAGTTGCTCAACGGGTCGAAGGTGGCCTGCATTTCCAATGGCGCGTGTTCGGCCACCAGGGCCTTGCCCTCGAAACGGGCGTCGCGCTTGCCTTCGGTGTCGACCACGTTGGTCAGGTTGTAGAAGCTGGCGTTGACGTCGGTGGCCCGCAGGTTGACCGGTGGCTTGGAGTTGAAATTGCGGAAGGTGACCTTGCCATCCCGGATGCGCACTTCGTTGAAGGTGATAGGCAGCAGTTTGCCCAATTGCTCGCGCCAGTTGGTGCCCCGGCCGGTCTGGGAGTTCTGTCGGTTGGCGCCGCCGTCGACGAAGTTCACTTCCGGGCGGGTGAATTCCACCTCGGCGACCACCGCATGGTCGTACCACAGCGAGTGCCAGCTCACCGACAAGTCCACCAGCGGTGCGGTGACGAACGGCACCGGAACCTTGCCGTCGACCTTGACGATTTCCAGGCCGTTGATCCGGTAGGCACCGCGCCACAGGGCCAGGTCCACGTCGGTGATCTGGCCGCGATAATCGCCCATGTTGGCCAGTTTGTCGTTCAGGTAGTCGCGTACCAGGTAAGGCAGGGCGAAATGCAGGGCCACCAGCACCGCGACGAGGGCGGCGAACACCCACAATGGCCAGCGATATCGACGCTTCATGTCAGTCAGTCTCCAGCGTTTGTTGGGGGAGCGCCTTCTAATGCCATTGACTGTCGCAACAATGGGAACGTTCGGTGCAACTGGACGCCCATGGGCAAGAGGCATACCTTTAAAGGCTTACATTCCCGCTGCATCAAGGACCCAGCCATGAGCCGTATATTCGCTGACAACGCCCATTCCATCGGTAATACGCCGCTGGTGCAGATCAACCGCATTGCCCCGCGCGGTGTGACCATCCTGGCCAAGATCGAGGGGCGGAACCCAGGGTATTCGGTCAAGTGTCGGATCGGCGCAAACATGATCTGGGACGCTGAAAGCTCGGGCAAACTCAAGCCGGGCATGACCATCGTCGAACCGACTTCGGGCAACACCGGGATCGGCCTGGCGTTCGTCGCCGCCGCTCGTGGCTACAAGCTGATGCTGACCATGCCCGCCTCCATGAGCATCGAGCGCCGCAAGGTACTCAAGGCACTCGGCGCGGAACTGGTGCTCACCGAACCGGCGAAGGGCATGAAAGGGGCCATCGACAAAGCCGCCGAGATCATGGCCGGCGATCCAGCCAAATACTTCATGCCGCAGCAGTTCGATAACCCGGCGAACCCGGCGATTCACGAAAAAACCACCGGCCCGGAAATCTGGAACGATACCGACGGCGCGGTGGACGTGCTGGTGGCGGGTGTGGGCACCGGCGGGACCATCACCGGCGTTTCGCGGTACATCAAGAACACCTGCGGCAAACCGATTTTGTCGGTGGCGGTCGAGCCCGAGGTTTCGCCGGTGATTACCCAGGCGATGGCGGGCCAGGAGATCAAGCCCAGCCCCCACAAGATCCAGGGGATCGGCGCTGGGTTCGTGCCGAAGAACCTTGACCTGTCGATCGTTGACCTGGTCGAGCGGGTATCCGACGACGAGTCCAAGGCCATGGCTCTGCGCTTGATGCAGGAGGAGGGCATCCTCTGCGGGATCTCTTGTGGCGCGGCGATGGCCGTGGCCGTGCGCCTGGCGGAAAAACCGGAGATGCAGGGCAAGACCATCGTCGTGATCCTGCCGGATTCGGGCGAGCGGTACTTGTCGAGCATGTTGTTCAGTGATTTGTTTACCGAGCAGGAGATTCAGCAGTAACTGCCTGCACAGGATGTGATGGGCGCTTTGTGGCGAGGGAGCTTGCTCCCGCTGGGGTGCGCAGCGCCTCCAAAATAGGTGGCCCTCATCAAGTCGCAGGCGCTTTTGTGGCGAGGGAGCTTGCTCCCGCTCGACTACGAAGCAGGCGTCCGGACTCCAGCGTGGGTCGCCAGATCGTAGGGGCGCGCTTCGCACGCCAGCGGGAGCAAGCTCCCTCGCCACAAAAGCTCTCGCCATCGTAGGTTGAATGATTGTTCGATGCGTCAGCCAAGGTTCAGGCGGCGCATGTTAGAAAGTGTTTATTGCGTTTCACTCAACAGAGAATGTTGCGTCAGATGGTTTTTACCCGGGCCTGGAGTGGTTAACATGGCCTTCGGCTACGTCGGGCAGTAGGCGTTGCGTCAGTTGTTTTTGGACAAGGAGTTGTAAAAATGACCGTTTCGTTTGTCGCCAAGGCCTCGGTGTTGCTGCTGTTCCTGGGCAGTACGCTGTACGTGCACCTGCGTGGCAAGGCGCGTTTGCCGGTACTGCGCCAGTTCGTCAACCACTCGGCGCTGTTCGCCCCTTATAACACCTTGATGTACCTGTTCTCCGGCGTGCCCTCGAGACCTTACCTGGACCGCAGCAAGTTCCCCGAACTGGATGTGCTCAAGGACAATTGGCAAGTCATCCGCGACGAGGCCATGCACCTGTTCGATGAGGGTTACATTCGCGCTGCCGAGAAGAACAACGACGCGGGTTTCGGCTCGTTCTTCAAAAAGGGCTGGAAGCGTTTTTACCTCAAGTGGTACGACAAACCGCTGCCGTCGGCTGAGCTGTTGTGCCCCAGGACGGTCGCGCTGGTCAGCCAGATTCCCAATGTCCGGGGCGCGATGTTTGCCCTGCTGCCGGGTGACAGCCATCTCAATCCCCACCGAGACCCCTTCGCCGGTTCGTTGCGTTATCACCTGGGCTTGTCCACCCCCAATTCCGACGACTGCCGGATCTTCGTCGACGGTCAGATCTACGCCTGGCGCGATGGCGAAGACGTCATGTTCGATGAAACCTATGTGCACTGGGTCAAGAACGAAACCCCGCAGACCCGCGTGATTCTGTTCTGCGATGTCGAGCGGCCCCTGAAAAGCCGGTTGATGACCCGCCTCAACCGCAGCATCAGTGCATTTCTCGGCCGCGCCACCGCGCCGCAGAACCTGCAGGAAGAACACGTCGGCGGCATCAACCGCGCCTATGCCTGGAGCAAGTCGTTCAGTGACGGCATCAGCGGCCGGGTCAAGCAGTTCAAGCGCAAGCATCCCAAGGCCTACCGGGTGATGCGGCCCGTGTTGGCGGTGGCGGTGCTGACGGCGCTTGGCTACTGGTTGTTCGTTTAAATATTGCGTAGTCCATCGAGCGCTGGTTATAGTCGGCGCTCTTCGGGTTTTCGAACCCACCCTTCAAGAGATCGGCTCATGCCTGCATCCCCTGTCATCGCGGTCGTGGTTCCAGCGTTCAACGCTGGCGTCGTGCCGTGTGGGAGTCAGCAGCCTGCGCAGATCGGTCAATACCCTCCACCTGTCAGTAGCCCACCGGTGTACGCCGTCGTATCACCGCCGGGTGTTGGCGTTCAGGGCTGATCGGCAACGGTTGCCGTCCCCTGTGCCCGCCTGAAAAAACTACTGGACTTCAGCCTCGGCTGAGTTGGCTTTTTGCCTGACTACAGGTGGTATTCATGTTTTCCCTTTCTAAAAACGCCTTGTTGGCGGCGGCTTCCACGAGCCTGTTCGTTTTGCTGTGGAGCAGTGGGGCGATCTTTTCCAAGCTGGGCCTGGCCCATGCGTCCCCCTTCGCCTTTTTGCTTATCCGTTTTGCCATCGCCCTGTCGGCGCTGGTGCTGTTGATTCCGTTGCTCAAGTTCAAGCTGCCCAAGACTGGCAAGCCGATGCTGTACGCGGCGACCACCGGGTTGGTGCTGCTGGGCGCCTATCAGATTTTTTATCTGCTGGCGCTGCAAATGAACGTCACCCCCGGGGTGATGGCGACGCTCATGGGCGTGCAGCCGATCCTGACCGTGGTGCTCATGGAGCGGCAGCGTTCCTGGTCGCGGCTGTTCGGCCTGGCGCTGGGGTTGGTCGGGTTGGTCATGGTGGTGTACCAAGGCATCGGCCTGGCCGGCATGTCCCTGGCCGGGATGCTCTGCGGGTTGCTGGCGCTGGTGAGCATGACGGCCGGTTCCATCATGCAGAAGCGCATCACCGACAACCCGCTGGGCACGCTGCCGGTGCAGTACCTGGCCGGGCTGGTGCTGTGCGCGGTGTTCGTGCCCTTCCAGCCGTTCCACTTCGAGTACAACACGGGTTTCATCGTGCCGGTGTTGTGGATGGCGCTGGTGGTGTCGGTGCTGGCGACGTTGCTGCTGTACCGACTGATCGCCCGGGGCAACCTGGTGAATGTCACCAGCCTGTTCTATCTGGTGCCGGCGGTGACGGCGATCATGGACTACCTGGTGTTTGGCAACCGGCTGGCGTTGTTGAGCTTGTTGGGGATGGTGTTGATCATCGTGGGGTTGGTGTTTGTGTTTCGTAAAAGCCGTTAGCCCTTAGATATTTAGTGACTGCACCATTGCTTTCGCGGGCAAGCCCGCTCCCACAGGTTATGTACAGGCCTTGTGGGAGCGGGCTTGCTCGCGAAGGCATTTTTAACCGCGCCGATGAACTACCGGGCGGACGCTTGAACCGGTTTCGCCGCCCCAGGTTTCAACACCAACCACAACGCCGCTGCAATCAACACCCCGCCATACAAATGCGCCATCCCCAACGGCTCATCCAGCAGCAACGCCCCCCACAGCACGCCGAACGGCGGAATCAGGAAGGTCACGGTCATGGATTTGACCGGGCCGATGGAACTGAGCAGGCGGAAATAAAGGATGTACGCCAGCGCGGTACACACCAGGCCCAGCCCCAACAGTGACAACCAGACGCTCCAGCCACCCCAGCTGGCCGGTGGTTGGCTGATGACGCTGTAGCCAAACAGCGGCAGCAAGAACACCGTGGCGCCGAACATGCTGCCCAGGGCCGAGAGACGGCTGTCCAAGCCACCTTGCTGATCGAGCCAGCGACGGGTGAGGAAACCGGCAAAGCCATAGCAGGTCGTGGCCAGCAGGCAGGCGAGGGCGCCCATCAGCAATTGCAGGTCGAACGCCACCGGGCCGGCGCGGGTCAGGATGCCGACGCCGAACAACCCCAGGCAGACACCGCTGACCTTGGCCGGAGTGAGTTTTTCGCTGAAGAACAAGCCGCCGATCAGCACCCCCATCAACGGCGTGGTGGCGTTGAAGATTGCCGAATAACCGGCCGGCAGCGCCTGGGCGGCCAACGAATAGAAGGTGGCCGGAATGCCCGAGTTGATCAGGCCCAGCCCCATCACGACTTTGAGCTTGCCGCGAAAATTCCAGTCGATGCGCATCAGGGCCAGGATCACTAGCAGCCCGACGAAGGCGATGGACACGCGAAAAAAGGCAGTGGGAATTGTGCCAATGACGGGGGCGATAATGCGCATGAACAGGAAACTGGCGCCCCAGATAGCGGCCAGTGACAGTAAGCGCAGGATATCGACGAGGTTCACGAGTCATTCCTTCCTTGATTGGGCGGCAAGTGTCGCCGTCCTGAATAGCGATGGCAATGGTTGCGTTGGCGCGTGATTGGCCTCTAAGCTCAGTCGCCAATAACAAGCATGACCCGCCGAGGTTTACCCTATGCCGCAGCCATGGCCCGCCATCGAAATCGCCCGTTCGATCCTCGACGGCTTCGACGATTATCGTGAGCATTTCCGGCAGATCACCGACGGCGCCCGCGCTCGGTTCGAACAGGCGCTGTGGCTGGAGGCGCAAGCGGCTTCGGCGGCGCGCATCAACTTGTATGAAGAAAAAGTCTTCGAAACCGTTGCCAAGCTGCACAAGGCCTTCGATGACGAAACCCTGATGGACGTGAGCTGCTGGCCGCTGGTCAAGAGCGCCTACATCAGCCTGATCGACCTGCGCTTCGACGATGAGCTGTCGGAAACCTGGTACAACTCGATCTTTTGCGGGCTGTTCAGCCACGACCTGATCAGCGATGGCACCATGTTCATCCACACCACCCGGCCCAGCCTGCGCCGCGCCCGTGCCGCCCAGACCCGCACCTACAAACCCCAGGGGCAGTTGGACCGGATGCTGGCGAGCGTGTTCGCCGATTACCGTTTCAGCGAGGACTACGGCGACTTGCCAGGCGACCTGCAGCGCCTCGAAGCGCAGTTGCGCGAGAACCTGCCGGACTGGGTCTGCAAGGACCCGGAGCTGACGGTGGAGTTGTTTTCTTCAGTGCTCTATCGCAACAAGGGCGCTTACCTGGTGGGCCGGATCTTCACCCGCGATGACCAATGGCCGCTGGTGATCCCGCTGCTGCACCGCGAGGGCCGGGGTATCCAGATCGATGCGTTGATTACCGACGAGGCGCAGGTGTCGATCATCTTCTCGTTCACCCGCTCGTACTTCATGGTGGACGTGCCGGTGCCGGCGGAATTCATCGGCTTTCTCAAGCGCATCCTGCCGGGCAAGCACATCGCCGAGTTGTACACCTCCATCGGTTTCTACAAGCACGGCAAGTCCGAGTTCTACCGAGCGTTGATCAATCATCTGGCGAACACCGACGACCAGTTCATCATGGCCCCGGGTGTGCGTGGCATGGTCATGAGCGTGTTCACCCTGCCGGGCTTCAACACCGTATTCAAGATTATCAAGGACCGCTTCTCGCCGTCGAAAAACGTTGACCGGGCCACGGTGATCGAGAAGTACCGCTTGGTGAAGAGCGTCGACCGGGTCGGGCGCATGGCCGATACCCAAGAGTTCGCCGATTTCCGTTTTCCCCTGGGCAAGTTCGAGCCGGCGTGCCTGGAGGAACTGTTGGAAGTGGCGCCGTCCACGGTGTCGGTGGAAGGCGACACGGTGCTGATTCGTCACTGCTGGACCGAGCGCCGCATGACACCGCTGAACCTGTATTTGGAAAACGCCAACCAGGACCAGGTGCGCGAGGCACTGGAAGACTATGGCCTGGCCATCAAGCAACTGGCGGCGGCCAATATCTTTCCCGGCGACATGCTGCTCAAGAACTTCGGCGTGACCCGCCACGGCCGCGTGGTGTTCTACGACTACGATGAAATCTGCTTCCTGACCGAAGCCAACTTCCGCCACATCCCCCAGCCCCGTACACCGGAAGACGAAATGGCCTCCGAGCCCTGGTATTCCATCGGGCCGCTGGACGTGTTTCCCGAGGAGTTCCCACCCTTCCTGTTCGCTGACGCCGGGCAGCGCAAGCTGTTCGACCAGTTGCACGGCGAGTTGTACAACGCCGACTATTGGAAAGGCCTGCAAGAGGCAATCCGGGCGGGGAAGGTGATCGACGTGTTCCCGTATCGCCGCAAGGACCTGGACAGCGAATAACCCAGCAGGTAAACGAAGCCTCCTGTGGCGAGGGAGCTTGCTCCCGCTGGGGCGCGAAGCGGCCCTAGAACCCGGCAACGCGGTGGAACAGGTCGATTGAGTGAGCTTGAGAGGGGGCTGCTGCGCTGCCCAGCGGGAGCAAGCTCCCTCGCCACAAAAGCATCCCGGTCGACCAACCGATTTGCTCTTGAGACTGACACTGATTCGAGGCACTCCCTTAACCCGCGCCGTGCCCAATTCCCGTGGCGAGGGAGCTTGCTCCCGCTGGGTCGCGCAGCGGCCCTGGAGCCCGGCGACGCGGTGGGTCAGGTTGATTGAATGAGCTTGATAGGGGCTGCTGCGCAGCCCAGCGGGAGCAAGCTCCCTCGCCACAAAAGCAGCCTTGACGAAAATCCCCTGTGGGAGCGAGCTTGCTCGCGATAGCGGTATCTCAGTCAACATCTAATGCAGGCTGAACCACCGCCATCGCGAGCAAGCTCGCTCCCACAAAGGGTGTGGCGGTGGGCTGCTTTGCGCGTTCGGCGCAATGGCCGCAAATCTGCGACAATCGCCCCCCTGCACAAACCGACGACCCTTGCGTACCTGATGACTGACCAAGCCCCCGCTATCGACAAGCTGCTGAAAAACCTCGACCACGCCATGCTCGCCGACCGTCACCGGTTGCGGCGCCAGTTGCTCGAGCTGCGCAAGAAACCCGACGAGGCCAAGCTGGCCCAGTGGGTGGCGCGCATGCAGGCGTCGTGCGACCAGGTGTTGGCGCGCAAGGCAAGCCTGCCGGTGATCCGCTACGACGACAATCTGCCGATCGCCGCCAAGCGCGACGAAATCAAGGACGCGCTGCTCAAGCACCAGGTGCTGATCATTGCCGGCGAGACCGGTTCGGGGAAAACCACGCAGTTGCCCAAGATCTGCCTGGAAATCGGTCGCGGCCAGCACGGCTTGATCGGCCACACCCAACCGCGCCGGATCGCCGCCCGCAGCGTCGCAAGCCGTGTCGCCGAAGAACTGGCCACGCCGTTGGGCGCGCTGGTGGGTTATCAGGTGCGCTTCGAGGACCAGAGCGACGCCAACACCCTGATCAAGCTGATGACCGACGGCATCCTGCTGGCCGAGACCCAGAACGACCGCTACCTCGAGCGCTACGACACGATCATCGTCGACGAAGCCCACGAACGCAGCCTGAACATCGACTTCCTGCTGGGCTACCTCAAGACCCTGCTGCCACGCCGTCCGGACCTGAAAGTCATCATCACCTCGGCGACCATCGACCTGGAGCGCTTCTCCAAGCATTTCGATGATGCGCCGATCGTGGAAGTCTCGGGCCGCACCTTCCCGGTGGAAACCTGGTATCGCCCGCTGACCCTGGAGCAGGACGAGGAAGGCAACCGGGTCGAGGATGACTTGACTGTCGACCAGGCGATCCTCGCCACCCTTGATGAAATCGCCGCCTACGAGCGCAGCGAGCGCCGCAGCCCTGGGGACGTGCTGGTGTTCCTGCCGGGCGAGCGGGAGATTCGCGACGCCGCGGAGATGCTGCGCAAGGCCCAGCTCAAGCACACCGAGATCCTGCCGCTGTATGCGCGACTGTCGCCGGCCGAACAGCAGCGGATCTTCCAGTCCCACCCGGGCCGTCGCGTGGTGCTGGCGACCAACGTCGCCGAGACCTCGCTGACCGTGGCGGGCATCCGCTACGTGATCGACAGCGGCACCGCGCGCATCAGCCGCTACAGCTATCGGGCCAAGGTCCAGCGCCTGCCCATCGAAGCCATTTCCCAGGCCAGTGCCAACCAGCGCAAGGGACGCTGTGGGCGGGTCGAGCCGGGCATCTGCGTGAGGCTGTACAGCGAAGAAGATTTTCTTGGACGGCCGGAGTTCACTGACCCGGAAATCCTGCGCACCAACCTGGCGGCGGTGATCCTGCAGATGCTGCACCTGCGCCTCGGCGAGATCACTGATTTCCCGTTCATCGAGCCGCCGGATGGCAAGGCCATCAGTGACGGTTTCAACCTGCTGCAGGAATTGTCGGCGGTGGATCGCAACAGCCAATTGACCCCGCTCGGTCGCCAGTTGGCGCGCCTGCCGGTGGACCCGCGCATGGGCCGCATGCTGTTGGAAGCGGCGAAGCTGGGCAGTTTGCAGGAAGTGTTGATCGTCGCCAGTGCCATGTCGATCCAGGACCCGCGCGAGCGTCCGCCGGAGCGCCAACAGGCGGCGGACCAGGCCCACGCCCAGTGGAAGGACGCGGATTCGGACTTCGCCGGGCTGGTCAACCTGTGGCGCGGTTTCGAAGAGCAGCGCCAGGCCCTGACCGCCAGCCCGCTGCGCAATTGGTGCCGCAAGAACTTCCTCAACTACCTGCGCCTGCGCGAGTGGCGCGATTCCCATCGTCAGTTGAGCCTGATCTGCCGCGACATGCAGTTGAGCCTCAATAAAGAACCGGCCGATTACCCGAAACTGCACAAAGCGGTGCTTTCGGGCCTGTTGAGCCAGATCGGCCAGAAAACCGAAGAGGGCGACTACCTCGGCGCTCGCCAGCGGCGGTTCTGGGTCCACCCGTCTTCGGGCCTGGGCAAGAAGCGTCCGCAATGGCTGATGACCGCCGAGTTGGTGGAAACCACCAAGCTGTATGCGCGCATGGTGGCCAAGATCGAACCGGACTGGATCGAGCCGCTGGCCGGGCACCTGATCAAGAAAAACCACTTCGAACCCCATTGGGAGAAGAAGCGCGGACAGGTGGTGGCCTATGAGCAAATCACCCTGTTCGGGCTCATTGTCGTTGGTCGACGGCCAGTGCATTACGGGCCGGTGGACCCGGTGGTGTCACGGGAGCTGTTCATCCGCGAGGCGCTGGTGCGCGGCGAGATCCAGTCCAAGGCCAAGTGCCTGAGCGCCAATACCCGCTTGCTGGAACAGCTCGACGAACTGGAAGCCAAGGCCCGTCGCCGCGACATCCTGGCGGACGAGGAAACCCTGTTTGCCTTCTATGACGCGCGCTTGCCGGCCGAGATCCACCAGACCGCGACGTTCGACAGCTGGTACCGGATCAACAGCCAGAAAGACCCGCAACTGCTGATCATGCGCGAAGAAGACGTGTTGGCCCGCGAAGCCAGCGAAGTCACCGCCGCGCATTATCCCGACACCTTGCGCGTCGGCGACCTGACCTTGCCGCTGAGCTATCACTTCGAGCCCAACCACCCACGCGACGGCGTGACGTTGCGAGTGCCGGCGCCACTGCTGCCGATGCTACCGCCGGAGCGCCTGGAGTGGCTGGTGCCAGGGGTGATCGAAGCCAAGTGCATCGCCCTGGTGCGCAACCTGCCCAAGGCCTTGCGCAAGAACTTCGTGCCGGTGCCCGACTTCGTCAAGGCGGCGCTGCAACGCATCACCTTCGCCGAGGGTTCGTTGCCGCAAGCCCTGGGCCGTGAGCTGTTGCGCATGACCGGCGCCAGGGTCAGCGACGAAGCCTGGGCGGAAGCCGCGCAGCAGGTGGAAAGCCATCTGCGCATGAACCTGGAAATCGTCGACGGCCAGGGCAAGTTCCTTGGTGAGGGCCGGGACTTGGCCGAGCTGACGGCGCGCTTTGCCGAGGCCAGCCAGGCCGCCTTGGCCGTACCGCAAACGGCGAAAAGCCAGGCGCCGGTGGAGGCGAAAATCTTTGCGCCGGTGGCCGAGAAAACCCAGCAGAAGATCGCCGGGCTGTCGATGACGGTCTATCCGGCGCTGGTGGAAGAGGGCGGCGTGGTCAAGGAAGGCCGCTTCCCGACCCCGGCCGAAGCCGAGTTCCAGCATCGCCGCGCCTTGCAACGCTTGCTCATGCAGCAATTGGCCGAATCGGCCAAGTTCCTGCGTGGCAAGCTGCCCGGGCTGACGGAGCTGGGCCTGCTGTACCGCGAACTCGGGCGGATCGACAGCCTGGTGGAAGACATCCTGCTGGCCAGCCTCGACAGTTGTGTGCTCGAAGGCGAAGCGAGCCTGCCCCGCGACGGTGCCGCACTGGCCTCCCTGGCCGAGCGCAAGCGCGGCGGCTGGACCGAGCACGCCGAACGTCTGGCGAAACTGACCCTGGACATCCTCAAGCTCTGGCATGGCCTGCAAAAACGCTTCAAGGGCAAGATCGACCTGGCCCAGGCCGTGGCGCTGAACGATATCAAGCAGCAACTCAGCCACCTGGTGTACCCGGGGTTCGTGCGCGAAACCCCACATCAGTGGCTCAAGGAACTGCCGCGCTACCTCAAGGCCATCGAGCAACGCTTCGAGAAGCTCGGTAGCCAGGTGCAGAAAGACCGGGTCTGGAGCGGCGAACTGTCGAACCTCTGGACCCAATACCAGGCCCGCGCCAGCAAACACGCCCAGGAAGGCAAGCGCGATCCGCAACTGGAACTGTACCGCTGGTGGCTGGAGGAATACCGGGTGTCGCTGTTCGCCCAGCAACTGGGGACCAAGGTGCCGATTTCCGACAAGCGCCTGGGCAAGCAGTGGAGCCTGGTGGAGGGCTGATCGCAGAATCACGGGCAGGCCCGTAACCCACAGGTTTTATGTAGTAAGTGAGGGAGAATGGGCCAAACGCCAGCGTTTATGGCAAACTTCGCGGCTATAAATGCCGGTCCCGTGGTTTTGAGCTTCAATGCCCCGGGCGGATCGGAATAAAGCGATGCCAGGGCTGCTTCCCCGGATGGGAAAAGTCCCTTTGTGTATTGGTACGTCGGTGCCAATGCTTTCTGCCTGAACAGATCAGAGACACGACCATGCATAACGTCGTCATCAGCGGCACCGGCCTGTACACCCCGGCCAACAGCATCTCCAATGAAGAGCTGGTGCAATCTTTCAATACCTATGTCGCACAATTCAACGCCGACAACGCCGATGCCATCGCGCGCGGTGAAGTCGAGGCGTTGACCGAATCCAACGCCGCGTTCATCGAAAAGGCCTCCGGCATCAAGAGCCGCTTTGTCATGGACAAGGAGGGCATTCTTGATCCGCAACGCATGACCCCACGGTTGCCCGAGCGCTCCAACGACGAATGGTCGGTGCTGTGCGAGATGGCCATCGGCGCTGCGAAACAGGCCCTGGAGCGCGCCGGCCGCACGGTCGCCGACATCGACGGGGTCATCGTCGCCTGTTCCAACCTGCAGCGTGCCTACCCGGCCATCGCCATCGAAGTCCAGGAAGCCCTGGGCATCGAAGGTTTCGGTTTCGACATGAACGTGGCTTGTTCCTCAGCCACTTTCGGCATCCAGGCAGCAGCCAACAGCGTGCAACTGGGCCAGGCCCGGGCAATCCTGATGGTCAACCCGGAAGTGTGCACCGGCCACCTGAACTTCCGTGATCGCGACAGCCACTTCATCTTCGGCGACGCGGCTACCGCCGTGATCATCGAGCGGGCGGACCTGGCGACCTCGCCGTACCAGTTCGACGTGGTCAGCACCAAGCTGCTGACCAAGTTCTCCAACAACATTCGCAACAACTTCGGCTTCCTCAACCGCGCCGCCGAAGAAGGCATCGGTAGCCGTGACAAGCTGTTTGTCCAGGAAGGCCGCAAGGTGTTCCGCGACGTCTGCCCGATGGTGGCCGAGCTGATCGGTGCCCACCTGGAAGAAAACCAGCTGAACGTCGGCGAGGTGAAGCGCTTCTGGCTGCACCAGGCCAACCTGAGCATGAACCACCTGATCGTGCGCAAACTGCTGGGGCGCGAAGCCACCGAAGAGGAAGCGCCAGTGATCCTCGACCGCTACGCCAACACCAGTTCGGCGGGCTCGGTGATTGCATTCCACAAATACCAGGATGATTTGCCCAGCGGTTCGGTCGCTGTGCTCAGTTCGTTCGGCGCTGGGTATTCGATTGGCAGTGTGATTTTGCGTAAGCATTGATCTGGTCTGGCTCAGCTTTGATCTGTGCCTTTTCAGTTTCTATCTGGGCTGGTTCAGCTTTTGTGTGGCGAGGGAGCTTGCTCCCGCTGGGGCGCGAAGCGGCCCTAAGATTTTGCGGCTGCTGCGCAACCGAGCGGGAGCAAGCTCCCTCGCCACAAACATCATCAGTCCTTCCAGGCAATGGGGCGTTGAATGACGGTCACCGATGACACCCTTCTGCTCCAACGCCTCCTGGCCGGTGAGCAGCAGGCCTATAAGGAACTGGTCAGCGCCTACCAGAGCCCGATGCGCGCCGTGGCCTATGCCATCGTCGGCAGCCGCCATGTCGATGAAGTGGTGCAGGACGCGTGGCTGTCGGTGGTGCGCAATCTCAGTGGTTTCCAGGGACGTTCCAGCCTCAAGACCTGGCTGCTGACCATCACCGCCAACGCTGCCAAAGGGCGCTACAAACAGAACCGTCGGGAGGTGTTGCTCGACGATCTGCCGTCACCCCATGGCACCCTCGGCGATGATCGTTTCGCCGCCGACGGTCATTGGCTGTTGGCGCCGTTCGCCTGGCACCAGGACACGCCTGAGGCGCTGCTCACGATGGCGGAATTACGCGATTGCCTGGAGCACACGTTGCTCAGCCTGTCGGAACTGCAAGGCAGCGTGCTGAACCTGCGGGAACGCCAGGGGCTGGAGCTGGAAGAAATCTGTAATCTTCTGGATATTTCGCTCTCCAATGTGCGAGTGCTGTTGCATCGCGCCCGGCTGAAAGTCTTCGCGACCGTTGAACATTTCGAGGAAACCGGCGAATGCTGACCTGCAAGGAACAAGTGGCGCGCTCCAGCGATTATCTCGACGGCCAGTTAAGTTTTCGTGAACGCCTGATGGTGCGTCATCACCTGATGTTCTGCCCCAACTGCCGGCGTTTTATCCGCCAGATGCGGCTAATGCAGGCGACCCTCAAAAAGCTTCCTGAAGCCCCCATTCCCGACCTGGATCACCTCGCCGAAAAACTCGCGGCTGAACGTAAACGTCACCACCCCTAGTTCCGTATGCACCTGCGACTGCTCTAACTTGCCGCTTGCAGCTCACCCCTTGCAGCTGCTTCTCAGTTATTCCCTTTCGAAGTAAAAAGTTCCTCTGTCATAAAATCTTTATGTGATAGCAACTCGCCTGACACAACCCGTCGCCAAGATCCCCTCCCAACACCAGCGGGCCCAGTTCCGCGTGTTTTCTAACGCATAGACTACCAACAGGGGAATTCTTCGATGATCCGCAAGCACTTCGCAGGTGTTGCCGCCAGCGCACTGGCAATGGCAGTAACCGCCCAGGCTTTCGCCGGCACCGTCACCACCGACGGCGCCGATATCGTGGTCAAAACCAAGGGCGGCCTTGAGGTCGCTACCACTGACAAAGAGTTCAGCTTCAAGCTCGGTGGTCGTCTGCAGGCTGACTACAGCCAGTTCGATGGTATCTACACCGACAACGGCAACTCGGCCGATGCCGCTTACATCCGCCGCGCGTTCCTGGAACTGTCCGGCGTGCTGTACACGGATTGGGCCTACACCATCAACTACGACATGTCCCACAACAGTGGCGACTCCGATAACGGCTACTTCGACGAAGCGTCCCTGGCCTACAACGGCTTCAAGCCGGTTTCGATCAAGGTGGGTCGCTTCGACCCCGACTTCGGCCTGGAAAAAGCCACCAGCTCCAAGTGGGTCACTGCACCTGAGCGTAACGCCGCTTACGACCTGATCGACTGGACGAACAGCCATCAGAACGGCCTGGGCCTGCAAGCCTCCAGCACCTTCGCCGATTCGTTCTATGCCTCGGCCGGTGTATTCAGCAAAGACACCGACGACACCGACGGCGACAGCGTCAAGCAAGTCAACGGTCGCTTCGTATTCGCGCCAATGCACGATGCTGGCAACGTGCTGCACTTCGGTGTGAACGTGGCTTCGCGCGACGTCTCCGACACCGTCTTCGATGCGCGTTATCGCTCCCGCCTGGGCATGCGTGGCGTTGAAACCCTGGGTGGCAACGACGCCGGCCCTAACGGCAACCGTCCGGTACTGGGCGGCGCGAACAACTCGCCAGCCGGTTCGTACGACCGCGACACCGCCTTCGGCCTGGAAGCCGCTTTCGCCATGGGCCCGGCGTCGATCCAGGGCGAATACATCACTCGCAAGACCAAGGCTGATGCCGATGGTTTCGAAGACATCAAAGGCCATGGCTTCTACGTACAGGGCGCGTACACCCTCACCGGCGAGTCCCGTGGTTATAAAGTTGGCAAGTTTGACGCGATCAAACCTCAGAACAAATCCATCGGCGCCTGGGAAGTGTTCTATCGCTTCGACAGCCTGACCGTCGAAGACGACAACATCACCACTGCCTCGGCGACCCGCGACGTGGGCGATGCCGAAGCCAAGGTGCACAACCTGGGCGTGAACTGGTACGCCAACGAAGCGGTGAAAATCTCCGCCGCCTACATCAAGGCCAAAACCGACAAAGTGACCAATGCCAACGGCGACGACGATGGCGACGGTTTTGTGATGCGTGCTCAGTACGTGTTCTAAACCGCACTGGCTTGATATACCGCTCTGACTTCATCCGTTAAAGCGCTCCTTTGAACCCCGCCTCTGGCGGGGTTTTTTTTCGCTCCGCATTTGCCTGAAATGCTGTATGGGCAACCACCTGTCAACCCTGACAGTTTCATGGCATTTGAAAAGAGTGCTTACTTTGTCCAGTCGCAGAACGACGGGTAGCGTCTGGAATTGGGCAGTACTCGCTTTGCTTGTCGAAATGAAGGGCCCTGAGCGGCCCATGGCAATCAACGGTGAAGATGGAGAGCAACATGGCTGGTCCAGATAAAAAGGAGCAACTTTCATCCAATGAGTCCTCGCCTGAGGCCGATGCTTCGTCCGGCGAACCGGCTTTCAGCTTCCACTATGACGCGTTGGACACGTTGGCTGGGCGCAGTACTTCGAGCGGTAAAGAGCACCGGTTCTACCGCCACGATGAACTGGCGAACGAGATCCAGGAGGGCGTCAGCCGTACCTTCCTGAGGGCTGAGGGCATCGTGCTCGCCGAACAGCAGACCGGCGAGCGAACGCCCCGGTTGCTGGCGGGGGATGACAAGAACAGCGTGCTGGTTGAGGTCAGTCAGGATGCTATCCAGGCAGTCGCGTATTCAGCGTACGGTCATCGCGTGCATGACGCATCGGTGAGCAGCCCGCTGGGTTATAACGGCGAGCGACGGGAGACACAAACCGGCTGGTACCTGCTGGGCAATGGTTATCGAGTCTTCAATCCGCTGTTGATGAGGTTTCACAGTCCGGACAGCTTGAGTCCCTTCGGTGAGGGGGGATTGAATGCGTATATGTATTGTGTGGGGGATCCTATTAATAATGTGGATCCGACGGGGCGTAGTCCTTGGGGGTGGTTGCTTCGAAAAACTGGAACAACTACCGCATCTTCTATTGCGCAAAATCTTCGTCCGAATTTTGTCATCAATCCGCACAAAAATAGAGCGGCCTCGTTAAAGACTATCGGGCCTGAACACGTTAAAAATTTCAAAAAAGTTGGGGTTCTATATTACGAGGATGTTCAGGCAGTCGGAAAAAATCTAGACAAACTTATAGCCAGAAGAGCGCCTACTAAAGAGATAAAAGCTGTGAGAAAGGAATATAAGCGTCTAGATGCTTTAGCGAAATCAGCTGCTGATGATTTCCTTGAAGCTGAAAAGAATGAGGGGAAATTGGGAATCACTCGGTACAGCGCCAAGAAAATTAAAAATGAAGCAAAAGAATATAACGCAAGGCGGGCAGCTGAACGGAGAGCGAAGCGTCGTGCTTTTAAGGAGCAAAAAGTAAAAGATAAACAGCAGATGCAGATGCTAGCTGGCCAAATTCGCGATATTGAAAAGAGCTATTTGGGTGATGGTAACAGTTAACTACTGATCTATTTTAAGTGGGGTAGCAACGAAACCTGACGTTGCTATCCCATCTTGGATCGATTATTTAAAAGCCATGAAAACTGCTTTGCTCCTCGTCCTACTCAGTCCAGATGGGCGATACTCGCTCTGTCCGCGCTTGGATATCGAGGAACCGCATGCCGCTTCACGTCTTGGACAGCCTGTCCGCCATTGCACCGCAAGAATGGGACGCGCTGGTCCCCGCCAACCAACCATTCCTGCGCCACGCCTTCCTCAGCACCCTGGAAGACAGTGCCAGCCTCGGCCCGCAATCTGGCTGGCAGCCGGAGCATTTGCTGCACATCGAAGGCGGTCGTCTGCTGGCGGCCTTGCCCAGTTACCGCAAGTGGCATTCCTACGGTGAATACGTATTCGACCACGCCTGGGCCGATGCCTGCGCCCGGGCCGGGATCGAGTATTACCCGAAGTTGCTGACGGCGGTGCCGTTCAGTCCGGTCAGTGGCCCGCGACTGCTGGCGGCCCGTGGGGAGGATGGCCTGGAGCTGTTGGGCAGCCTGCCGGGTTATCTTGAGATCGAAGGGCTCTCCAGCGCCCACATCAATTTCACCGATGCCTTCACCGACGCTGCACTTGCCGGGCAAGACGGCTGGCTGCAGCGGATCGGCTGCCAGTATCACTGGCAAAATCGCGGTTATCGCGACTTCCAGGACTTTCTCGATGCCCTCAGTTCCCGCAAGCGCAAGCAGATGCGCAAGGAACGCGAACAAGTGGCGGGGCAGGGCATCGCGTTCGAATGGCTCGAAGGTCATCAGTTGGACGAGGCACAGTGGGACTTTGTCTACGCCTGTTACGCCAACACCTACGCGGTGCGGCGGCAGGCGCCGTACCTGACCCGGGCGTTCTTCAGCCTGCTGGCCGAGCGCATGCCCGAGGCCATTCGCGTGGTGCTGGCCAAGCAAGGTTCACGGCCGGTGGCGATGGCGTTCAGCCTGGTGGGCGGCGACAGTTTCTACGGGCGTTACTGGGGCTGCCTGGCGGAATTTGATCGCCTGCATTTCGAGACCTGTTTCTACCAGGGCATGGACTACGCGATTGCCCATGGCTTGCAGCGTTTCGATGCCGGGGCCCAGGGGGAGCACAAATTGATTCGGGGGTTCGAACCGGTGATTACCCGTTCGTGGCATTACCTGCGGCATCCGGGGTTGAAAGCGGCCGTGGCGGATTTCCTCGTGCGCGAGCAAGAGGGGGTGCTGGCCTATGCCGAAGAGGCGAAAACAGCACTGCCTTATCGGCAGTGCTGATTTTTCGCGGGTGTGACTCAGCTGTCTTCGTTGCCCAGCCAGCGGTAAGAGACACCACCAATGACAGCACCCAGCAGCGGTGCTACCCAGAACAGCCACAGTTGCTCGATGGCCCAGCCGCCGACGATCAGCGCCGGACCGGTACTGCGGGCCGGGTTGACTGAAGTGTTGGTGACCGGGATCGAGATCAGGTGAATGAGCGTCAGGGCCAGGCCGATGGCAATCGGTGCCAGCCCGGCCGGGGCACGTTTATCGGTGGCGCCGAGGATGATCAGGATGAACATTGCCGTCATGACCAGCTCGGTCACAAAACCGGCCGCCAACGAATACCCACCGGGTGAATGCTCGCCGTAACCGTTCGACGCCAGGCCGGACGCGGTCAGGTCAAAGCCTTCCTTGCCGCTGGCGATGAAGTAGATCAGCGCCGCGGCCAGCACACCACCGATGACCTGGGCGATGATGTAGGCCGGCAATTCCCTGGCCGGAAACCGCCCGCCCACGTACAAACCCACCGACACGGCCGGGTTCAGGTGGCAGCCGGAGATATGACCGATGGCGAACGCCATGGTCAACACCGTCAGGCCGAATGCCAGGGCAACCCCCAGCACGCCAATCCCGGAGGCGGCCAATACCGCGCTGCCGCAGCCGCCCAACACCAGCCAGAACGTACCCAACAACTCAGTCGTTGAACGTTTGAGTAAAGACATAAGCATCCTTGAAAAAACAGTCGTGATAATCGGTTATGCATCCTGCAGCATTACGACAGGCTCATCTCCAGAACCTGGGCTGAGTACAGCAGGGTTTATCGACAAATCCAGCGGCACAAAAAAACCGCCAGAGTCATGGACTGGGGCGGTTTTGGCCGTGGTCGGCGGGGAGTATGTCGTTGCTATATGGGCTAAATGGATTCTGGACAGATTTTTTCAGAAAGGCCTTGGGGCTGCACTGGCCCTACTGTTTAAGCAAAGACCCTGTGGCGAGGGAGCTTGCTCCCGCTGGGGTGCGAAGCGCCCCTCCAATCTGAGCCTCAACGCAATAAATAGGTTGGACGCTCAGCCTTATTGGGGCTGCTTCGCACCCCAGCGGGAGCAAGCTCCCTCGCCACAGGGTTCGGTGGTGTCTGGTTGATTCAGTCGATCCCCACGAACCCACCCGTCTGGTGCTGCCACAACCGCGCATACAACCCACCCTGGGCCAGCAGTTCGGCATGGCTGCCGGTTTCGGCGATGCGGCCATTTTCCAGCACCACCAATCGGTCCATCCGGGCGATGGTCGAGAGGCGGTGGGCTATGGCGATCACGGTCTTGCCTTGCATCAGGGTCTCGAGGCTTTCCTGGATCGCCGCTTCGACTTCCGAGTCCAGTGCTGACGTCGCTTCGTCCATGATCAGGATCGGCGCGTCCTTGAGCAGCACCCGGGCAATGGCGATGCGCTGGCGCTGGCCGCCGGACAGCTTCACGCCGCGCTCACCCACATGGGCGTCGAAACCGGTACGACCTTCGGCATCCGACAACAATGGAATGAACTCATCGGCCCGGGCCTTGCGCACGGCTTCCCAGAGTTGCGCATCGGTGGCGTCTGGCTTGCCGTAGAGCAGATTCTCGCGAATCGATCGATGCAGCAGCGAGGTGTCCTGGGTGATCATGCCGATGCGCTCGCGCAAGCTTTCCTGGCCGACCTCGGCGATGTCCTGGCCGTCGATGAGGATGCGCCCGCCTTGCACGTCATAAAGACGCAGCAGCAGGTTGACCAAGGTGGATTTACCCGCGCCGGACGGGCCGATCAGGCCGATTTTTTCCCCGGGCTTGATGATCAGGTTGAGGTCGCCGATCACGCCGCTTTTCTTGCCATAGTGGAAATCCACGTGCTCGAAACGCACCTCGCCGCGAGCGACCGCCAGGGGCTTGGCCTGGTCGCGGTCGGTGACGCTGACTGGCTGGGCGATGGTCTGCAGGCCGTCCTGGACCATGCCGATGTTCTCGAAGATGCCGTTGACCACCCACATGATCCAACCGGACATGTTGACGATGCGGATCACCAGCCCGGTCGCCAGGGCAATGGCGCCGACGCTGATCAGCGATTGAGTCCAGAGCCACAGCGCCAGCCCGGTGGTGCCGACGATCAGCAGCCCGTTCATGCCGGTGATGACCACGTCCATGCTGGTCACCACGCGACCGGCCAACTGGGCTTTTTCGGTCTGCTCCTGGATGGCTTCGCGGGCGTACTGCTGCTCGAAGTTGGTGTGGGCGAACAGCTTGAGGGTGGTGATGTTGGTGTAGCCATCGACGATCCGGCCCATGAGCTTGGAGCGGGCATCGGACGACACCACCGAGCGCTCCTTGACCCTTGGCACGAAGTAACAGAGTGCGCCGATGTAGGCGGCGATCCACATCAGCAGCGGAATCATCAGGCGCCAGTCGGCTTCGGCGAACAGCACCAGGGAACTGATGGCGTAGATCAGCACGTGCCACAGGGCGTCCACGGCTTGTACCGCCGAGTCGCGCAGGGAGTTGCCGGTCTGCATGATGCGCTGGGCGATGCGCCCGGCGAAATCGTTCTGGAAGAAATTCAGGCTCTGCTTGAGCACGTAGCTGTGGTTCTGCCAGCGGATCAGGCTGGTCATGCCGGGGCTCAGGGTCTGGTGCACCAGCAGGTCATGCAGGGCCACGAAGATCGGCCGAAAGACCAGCGCCACCACCGCCATCCAGGCCAGTTCCAGGCCATGGACCTTGAAGAAGTCCACATTCGGCGTGCCCTGGGTCAGGTCGATGATGCGGCTCAGGTAGCTGAACAGTGCCACTTCGATCAGCGCGCCGATCAGGCCCACCACCAGCAGCACGACGAAGCTGGGCCAGACCTGTTTCAGGTAATAGGTGTAGAAGGGCAGGACGCGGTTCGGCGGGGCCGAGCTCGGGGCGTCGCGGAAGATATCGATCAGTGTTTCGAAACGGCGAAAAACCATCTGTAAATGCCCTGGCAGGGGCTCTCCTTTTTGCTAATGGGCGGTGCGGGATGACCCGCGCCGCCCAGGCTTGCCGTGTGCCGCTTCAGTCGATGCGCTTGGCCGACTTGATGAGCACAGGGTCGATCGGCACGTTTTGCATGCCTTGTTTGGTCGTGGTCTGGGAGTTGACGATGATGTCCACCACGTCCATGCCCTTGACCACCTTGGCGAACACTGCGTAACCGGCGTCACGGCCCGGATCGAGGAAGGCGTTGTCGGCCACGTTGATGAAGAACTGGCTGGTGGCCGAGTCCGGGTTGGATGTGCGGGCCATCGACAAGGTGCCACGAACGTTGTGCAGGCCATTGCTGGCTTCGTTCTTGATTGGGGCCTTGGTGTCTTTTTGCTGCATCTGTGCAGTGAAGCCGCCGCCCTGGGCCATGAAACCCGGGATCACTCGGTGGAAAATCGTATTGGTGTAGAAGCCACTGTCCACGTACTCAAGGAAGTTCTTGGTGCTGATGGGGGCCTTGACCGGGTCCAGTTCGATTTCGATCTGGCCGTTGGTGGTTTCCAGCAATACATGGGGTGCCTTGGCGGGAGTCGCAGCCATCAGGTTGGCGGCAAACAATACGGTGCCGGCGGCAAGGGCGATTTTTTTCAGCATGGGGTCAGTGATCCTGAGTGGTGGAATCGGTTGCGGTCAAAAAGTCGAGCAGGGTTTGGTTGAAGCGTTCGGGTTGATCCAGCGGGGTGGCGTGCCGCGAATCGGCGATGACCACCAGCCGTGCATCGGGCAGTAGCCTGACGTAGGCTTCTTTCAGTGCCACCGGGGTGTAGTCATGGTCGGCGCAAATGACCAGGGTTGGACAGGCGACCTGCGACAGTCGTTCCTGCACGCCCCATCCCACGATCGCATCGAAGCTGGCGAGATAAGCACGTTTGTCGTTCTTTGCCCAGCGCCGAGCCATTTCCAGGCGTAACTCGGTTTGTTCGGGCTTGGGGAATAACTTGGCGCCGAGGGCCTTGCCGATGGTCTCCAGGCTGAGGATGCGCATCAGGCTCCAGCGCTTGAACCATTGCCAGCAGTCATCGGGCGTGCGGACTTTGACTTCGGGAGCACTGTTGACGATGCACAGGCTCCTGACCAGGTTGGGTTGGTCCACCGCCAGCTGAAAGCAGATCATGCCGCCCATGGACCAACCCACCAGATGCACCGGGCCGAGGTCCAGGTGTTCGATCAGGGCGACCAGGTCGGCGCTGAACCCTTCGATGCTGTAGCGCTCGCGCGGCTTGTCGGAGCGACCGTGGCCGCGCACATCCGCCACGATCAGGTGGTAGCGGGCGGACAGCACCGGGATCTGCTTTTCCCAGTCGCGGGTGCTCGAGCCCAGGCCGTGGACCAGCAGCAAAGGCGTACCGTGGCCGTATTCCTCATAGTGCAGGTTGCAACCTTCATGTTCAAAATAGGCCATCGGCGAAGTCCTTGTCAGGCTTGTTCAGGGGCGGCGAACGGCGCATCCAGCGGCGCGGTGTCGAAGGTGCGCAGCAATTCGATCAGGATCTGCGTGGCCGGGCCCAGGGGTTTTTCCTTGTTTGAGAAAAGATAGAAGGTCGAGTTGCGGCTGCCTCCCTGTTCCAAGGGTAGACGCTTGAGCACGCCTTCCTTGAGTTCCCGTTCGATCATGTGCCGGGGCAGCCAGGCGAAGCCCAGGCCGCTGCCGACAAAACTCGCGGCGGTGGCCAGGCTGCCCACGGTCCAGCGCTGCTCGGCGCCGAGCCAGCCGACGTCGCGGGGCTGTTGGCGGCCGGAGTCGCGGATGACCACTTGCAACTGGCTTTCCAGGTCCTGGAAGTTCAGCTCGCGGTTGAGGCGGTGCAGGGCATGCTCGGGATGGGCCACCGCGATGAACTCCACGTCGCTCAACTCCGCCCCCAAGTAACCGGGAATGCTGAAGCCGCTGATGGCCAGGTCGGCCACGCCTTCGAGCAGCACTTCTTCGACACCCGACAACACTTCTTCGCGCAGCCGCACCCGGCAGCCACGGCTTTGTGGCATGAACGCCGTCAAGGCGCGAACGAGGCGGGCGTTGGGGTAGGCCGCGTCGACCACCAGGCGCACTTCCGCTTCCCAGCCTTGCTCCATGTGGTGGGCCAGGTCTTCCAGTTGGCTGGCCTGTTTCACCAGTTGCCGGGAACGGCGCAGCAGTACGCCGCCGGCTTCGGTCAGCACGGCCTTGCGCCCATCGATGCGCAGCAACGGTACGCCGAGCTGATCCTGCATGCGGGCCACGGTGTAGCTCACTGACGACTGGGAGCGATGCAGCACTTCAGCGGCCTGGGCGAAGCCGCCGTGGTCGACCACGGCCTGCAAGGTGCGCCATTGATCAAGGGTTACGCGGGGCGCTTTCATATCGAGCTCCTCTTGTCCTAAGCTGGCAGTCCCTTGGTGGAGACTGCCGAATGAAGAAAATCTGTTGTGTGGTGCTGGCCTTGCTGCCACTGACTGCGTTTGCCTACCCGATCGATGTGGAAAAACACCTCAACGGCCTGAGCATCGACTACAACGCCTATGACACCGATGCCGATATCGGTTCCATCCAGGTCAACAACTACGGCAGCACCGACGCGGCTTGTACCGTGGTCTTCAGCAATGGCCCGGAAGCACCTCGCACCCGCAAGATCGAAGTCGCCGCCGGCAAGTTCAAGAACGCCACGGCCAAGTTCAACCGCAACATCATCAAGCTGCGCATCAAGCTGACCTGTCAGCCGAAATAGCCCGGGAGTGGGGCAGGCAATATTGCTTGCTCCGCTTATAAACGAATTTATCGATGCTTTACAGCAGTTATTTGCGCTTTTTCATCGATATGATCGCGTTTAACCTTCATTCCATCGACTGACAACATTCTCAGATGGAGCCTACAAGCCATGTCCCGCGTTCTGATCATCGAAAGCAGTGCCCGCCAGCAAGACTCGGTGTCCCGTCAACTGACCCAGACCTTTATCAGCCAGTGGAAAGCGGCACACCCGGCCGACGAAATCAGCGTTCGCGACCTGGCCGTCAATCCGGTGCCGCACCTGGATGCCAATCTGCTGGGTGGCTGGATGAAGCCGGCCGAGCAGCGCAGCGACGTTGAAAACGCCTCGCTGGAGCGCTCCAACCAACTGACCGATGAACTGCTGGCCGCCGATGTGCTGGTAATGGCTGCACCGATGTACAACTTCGCCATTCCCAGCACCCTGAAAGCCTGGCTCGACCATGTGCTGCGTGCCGGCGTGACGTTCAAATACACCCCCACCGGCCCTCAAGGCCTGCTGGCCGACAAGCGCGCCTTCGTGCTGACCGCCCGTGGCGGCATTCACGCCGGCGGCAGCACTGACCATCAAGAACCCTACTTGCGCCAGGTCATGGGCTTCATCGGGATCCACGACGTGACCTTCATCCATGCCGAAGGCATGAACCTGGGCGGCGACTTCCAGGAGAAGGGCCTGAATCAGGCCAACGCCAAACTGTCCCAGGTCGCCTGATCCGTTAATCCTCGGATAATCGCCAGGTGGTCTAGTGGCCTGGCGCTTCCCTTCAAATCGTTTTGCGCATCGAACCTCCCTTTGCACTTATTGCTCCTGAGTGCATCAGCCCGATTGAACGCTTTAGCGAGATCGGGCTTTTTTTTTGGGGGGAAATAGAAATAACCACTACCTCACATGAACGGCCCCTCAAGCTTTTGAGGGCTGGGAGATAGGCAGGCGGCAAACTCACTCGGATTGGGCAAGTCTGTCGACGTCTGGCTGTGGTAATTTATGCGCCGATTTACAGTAGGGAGGCTGTGATATGTTAAAAATCAAACGGCAAACATGGGCCTTATTTCTAGCCTATCTCATAGGGGCAGGTGGCTATATCTACTACCTCTATGTCGAGACGCAAAGCGTCCTTACTGACAACATTAATAATAAATTGCTGCATGCCGCGCTGGGGGCTTCGGCGATCCTCGGCGACCGTTACCATGACAATCTGGTCGATAAGCAATCCAAATCGCAAGCGCAGGACTGGGATACCATTCAGCGCCTCTCCGGCTTCAACGAGTCCATGGGCACTGCGTTTGTCTATAGCGTGATCAAGCGAGGTGCAAAGGCCTACCTGGTCAGTTCCAGCGCATCGAAAGAAGAAATTCAAGAGCAGAATTTCGTGCGTTTTTTCGATCCTTATCCCGATGCCAGCCAGGCTTTACTCGATAGTTTTGAGCGTACCGAGCCAACCTGGATCGACTACTCGGATCATTGGGGTGATTTTCGCGCGGTCTTTGTCCCCTTAAAATCACAAGACGGTACGGTGTATGTTGTCGGGGCGGAAGTTACCTTGGCGGACTACTACCAACAACTTAATCATGACTCGCTGTACCACATCATCCTGGCCATCCTGGTATTTCTCGCTTTCCTCCTTTTACGCATGCGCGCTCATCTTCAGCAACTGCGAGTCAATGAGCAGGTATTGAATCAGGCTAAAAATGCCGCCGAAGACGCTGATCGTTCAAAAACCAGCTTTCTGGCAACCATGAGTCATGAAATTCGCACCCCGATGTACGGTGTCATTGGCGCGACCGAATTATTGGCCCGGTCCGCCCTGGATCCCGAGCAACGCCGTCTTCTCACAACGATTCATTCCAGTGGACGGACCCTGCTGTCTCTTATCGATAACATTCTCGATCTCGCCAAAATCGAAGCGGGCAAACTTGAATTGAAACCTCGTGTTTTCGAAGTGAGAGCACTGGTTTCATCCTGTATGGAACTCATCCGGCAAAATATCCAGGACAAACCCATCGTGCTGGAGGCGCAGTTTTCCCCAGACGTACCGCCTTTGGTCAAGACCGATATGGATTGCCTTCGCCAGATATTGATCAACTTGCTGGGCAATGCGGTCAAATTTACCGAAGCCGGAAAAATATCGCTCCTGGTCACCACCAGCGGTTACGGCTCTCAAGCGTGGCTCGACTTCTCCATACGCGATACCGGCATCGGTATCCCCACGGAACGGCAAGACAATCTGTTCAAACCCTTTGTCCAGTTTAAAGGGGCGGCTAGCCAACGCTTCACTGGGAGCGGGTTGGGTCTTTCTATCTGCAAGAACCTGCTCGAGGCGCAGCAGGGGACTTTAACGTTCACCAGTCAGCCAGGTTTAGGCTCGACATTCTCCTTCTCTCTGCCCTTGGCGCTTTTTTCAGTCTCGGAAATACCCATCAAGGATGATCATGTGGCGGTTGGCTTCGACTCGTCTTTTGCCGAGGATTATCCGCTCGATATCCTTCTGGTGGAGAACCATCCGGTGAGTCAGAAAGTGGCCATGGCGATGCTACAAGAGTTGGGTTATACACCCGACCTTGCGTCAGATGGCCTGGAAGCGGTCAATCGTTGCATGGCTTCGACGCCAGAGATCATTCTGATGGATATCAACATGCCCGTGATGGATGGGATGGAGGCTGTGCGTAGAATTCGCGAGTTACCCCAGGGCGATACTTGCTACATCGTTGCTTTCACCGCGAGTGTTTTTTCCAGCGAGATAGAGCGTTTCAGGGCCGCGGGTGCCGATGACGTCCTGACCAAACCGGCAAACTTCCAGGCGCTGACCCGAGTGCTCCAGCGTGCCGCCAGCCATCGGCACCAGCGTCAGGCCACTCCTTGGGTCGTGGATGAATTTTCAAGTTAGTGGAGTATTTGTGGGGGCGAGCAAGCTCGCTCCCACCGTTCAAAAGCGCTATCTTCGCCGCCATTCGAAACGAGGGCGGTATGGGCTATCTACTTTTTGTGACATTGATCCAGGCGTTTTCCTTCAGCCTGATCGGCGAGTACCTGGCTGGGCATGTGGACAGTTATTTCGCGGTGCTGGTGCGGGTGTTGCTGGCCGGGCTGGTGTTCATTCCACTGACGCGCTGGCGCCAGGTGGAGCCGGCGTTCATGCGCGGCATGTTGTTGATCGGTGCCTTGCAGTTTGGCGTGACCTACGTCTGCCTGTATCTGAGCTTCCGAGTGCTGACGGTGCCCGAGGTGCTGCTTTTCACCATCCTGACGCCCCTGCACGTGACCTTGATCGAAGACGCGCTGAACCGTCGCTTCAACCCCTGGGCGCTGATCGCGGCGCTGGTGGCCGTGGCGGGGGCGGCGGTGATTCGCTACGACCGGATCAACCCGGATTTCTTCATGGGCTTCTTGCTGCTGCAACTGGCCAACTTCACCTATGCAGCCGGGCAGGTGCTGTACAAGCATCTGGTGGCCCGCCACCCGAGCGATCTGCCGCACTACCGGCGCTTCGGTTATTTCTATCTCGGTGCGCTGATGGTGGCGTTGCCGGCTTTCCTGCTGTTCGGCAAGGCCAACTTCTGGCCTGAAGCGCCGCTGCAATGGGGCGTGTTGGTGTTCCTCGGCCTGGTCTCCACCGCGCTGGGGCTGTACTGGTGGAACAAAGGCGCGTGCCTGGTCAATGGCGGGACGCTGGCGGTGATGAACAACCTGCATGTGCCGGTGGGGCTGCTGGTGAACCTGTTGATCTGGAACCAGCACGAGGCGTTGGGGCGGTTACTGTTGGGGGGATCGGTGATATTGGCGGCGGTGTGGATCAGTCGGTTGGGGATACGCCAACCTCAGCCTTCACACTGATCCCCTTGTGGGAGCGAGCTTGCTCGCGATGGCGGAGCATCAGTCAGCATCTATGTTTCTGACACACCGCTATCGCGAGCAAGCTCGCTCCCACATTAGGGGATCTACCACAGGGGATCTGTGGTGGTTTCAGATCACCTGCTTCTGCGGCTCCGGCAGGTGGCTTGCCCCCAGCACCGCCGGCAACAACCCTGAACGCAAATCCGTGCCGCTGGGCTGCTGATACAGGTTCAACCCAAACTCCGGCATCACCGCCAGCAGGTAATCGAAAATATCCCCCTGGATACGCTCGTAGTCGGTCCACGCGGTGGTGCGGGTGAAGCAGTAGATTTCCAGCGGGATGCCTTGGGCGGTGGTCTGCAACTGCCGGACCATGCAGGTCATGTTCGGCTGGATCTCCGCGTGGCTTTTCAAATACGCCAGTGCATAAGCGCGGAAGGTGCCCAGGTTGGTCATCCGCCGACGGTTGGCCGACATCGCCGCGACGTTGCCCTGGGCCTCGTTCCAGGCCTTGAGTTCGGCCTGCTTGCGGCCGATGTAGTCGGTCAGCAGGCGCACCTGGGTCAGGCGTTGTTCTTCCTCGTCATGCAGGAAACGCACGCCGCTGGCGTCGATGAACAGGCTGCGCTTGATCCGCCGCCCGCCGGATTGCTGCATGCCACGCCAGTTCTTGAACGACTCGGACATCAGCCGCCAGGTTGGGATCGAGACGATGGTCTTGTCGAAATTCTGCACCTTGACCGTGTGCAGCGTGATGTCCACCACATCACCGTCGGCGCCGACCTGGGGCATCTCGATCCAGTCGCCGACCCGCAACATGTCGTTGCTGGTCAGCTGCACGCTGGCGACGAACGACAGCAGGGTGTCCTTGTAGACCAGCAGGATCACCGCCGACATCGCTCCCAGGCCCGACAGCAGTAACAGCGGCGAACGGTCGATCAGGGTGGCGACGATGATGATTGCGCCGAATACATACAACACCATCTTCGTCAGTTGCACATAGCCTTTGATCGAGCGGGTACGGGCGTGCTCGGTGCGCGCATAGACGTCCAGCAGGGCGCTGAGCAAGGCACTGAGAGCCAGCACCAGGAACAAAATGGTGAAAGCCAGGGCGACATTGCCGAGGAAAATCAGGCTGGTCTTGCTCAGTTCCGGCACCAGGTGCAGGCCGAACTGGATGATCAGCGACGGCGTCATTTGCGCCAGGCGATGGAAGACCTTGTTCTGGCGCAGGTCGTTGACCCAGTTCAAGGCTGGTTGGCGCCCCAGCAACTTGGCGGCGTGCAGGATCAGGTAGCGCGCCACACGGCCAAGCACCAGGGCGATGACCAGCAGCAACATCAGGGCGAGGCTGGAATGCAGGAGCGGGTGCTGGTCAAGGGCACCCCAGAGGTCTTGGAGGTTGACCCAGAGTTGTTTGATGTCCATGGACGAAACGGTTCTTCTATAAAGACGCGACGGGACGATTAGAGCATTTAAGCCCGGTCAAGTGACCGTTGATGCAATAACGGCTGATAAAAATGCACTGATTTGCCGCCGTTTGTATAAAGAAACTCGGCCTTCGCGCTCGAAACCGTTACCCTATGCAGCTGTTTTTTTGCATTTCTTCGAGGTAGCACCCGTGTTTTCCCAATTCGCCCTGCACGAACGCCTGCTCAAAGCCGTGGCCGAGCTTAAATTTGTCGAGCCAACGCCGGTGCAGGCAGCGGCTATTCCGCTCGCGCTCCAGGGGCGTGACCTGCGGGTGACGGCGCAAACCGGCAGCGGCAAGACCGCCGCGTTCGTGCTGCCGATCCTCAACCGCCTGATCGGCCCGGCCAAGGTCCGCGTCAGCATCAAGACCCTGATCCTGCTGCCGACCCGTGAGCTGGCCCAGCAAACCCTGAAGGAAGTGGAGCGCTTCTCGCAGTTCACCTTCATCAAGTCCGGCCTGATCACCGGCGGCGAAGACTTCAAGGTCCAGGCCGCCATGCTGCGCAAGGTGCCGGACATCCTGATCGGCACGCCGGGGCGGATGATCGAGCAACTGAACGCCGGCAACCTTGACCTCAAGGAAGTCGAAGTGCTGGTGCTGGACGAAGCCGACCGCATGCTGGACATGGGTTTTGCCGAAGACGTGCAGCGTCTGGTGGACGAATGCGTCAATCGCCAGCAGACCATGCTGTTCTCCGCCACCACTGGCGGCTCGGGCCTGCGCGAGATGATTGCCAAGGTGCTGAACAACCCTGAGCACTTGCAGCTCAACGCGGTCAGCCAACTGAACTCCACCACCCGCCAGCAGATCATCACTGCTGATCACAACCAGCACAAAGAACAGATCGTGAACTGGTTGCTGGCCAACGAAACCTACGAAAAAGCCATCGTATTCACTAACACCCGGGCCATGGCCGACCGCATCTACGGTCGCCTGGTGGCTCAGGAATACAAAGCGTTCGTGCTGCACGGCGAGAAAGACCAGAAGGACCGCAAGCTGGCCATCGACCGCCTCAAGCAGGGCGGCGTGAAAATCCTCGTCGCCACCGACGTCGCCGCCCGCGGCCTGGACGTGGAAGGCCTGGACATGGTCATCAACTTCGACATGCCCCGCAGCGGCGACGAATACGTGCACCGCATCGGTCGTACCGGCCGCGCCGGCAACGACGGCCTGGCGATCTCGTTGATCTGCCATGGCGACTGGAACCTGATGTCGAGCATCGAGCGCTACCTCAAGCAGAGCTTCGAGCGCCGCACCATCAAGGAAGTCAAAGGCACCTACGGCGGACCGAAGAAGGTCAAGGCCTCGGGCAAGGCCGTTGGCGTGAAGAAGAAAAAGGTCGACGCCAAGGGCGACAAGAAGAAAACCGGCGCCAAGGCCCCGACCAAGCGCAAGACCGCCAACCGCCCGAAGGCCGACGCCCCGTCGCTGGTCAGCAAGGACGGCATGGCCCCGCTCAAGCGCCGCAAGCCAGAAGCGCCTGCGGCTGAGTGAAGCGGCGCTAGTGCCTCATGAAAAACCGGACCCAAGGTCCGGTTTTTTATGGGTGAAACTCGACCTTAAGTTCGATGCAGAACCTGTGGCGAGGGAGCTTGCTCCCGCTGGGCTGCGCAGCAGCCCCAAAGTTGCGTGTTCACCCATTATTGCGCGGTGAGACTTGTTTTTGGGGGGGCGCTTCGCACCCCAGCGGGAGCAAGCTCCCTCGCCACAAAAGCGAAGCGGTGCTCAGACTAGGGCACTCACCCAGCTTTCTTTTCTGCGCCAAGGCCCCGACCAAGCGCAAGACCGCCAACCGCCCGAAGGCCGACGCCCCGTCGCTGGTCAGCAAGGACGGCATGGCCCCGCTCAAGCGCCGCAAGCCAGAAGCGCCTGCGGCTGAGTGAAGCGGCGCTAGTGCCTCATGAAAAACCGGACCCAAGGTCCGGTTTTTCATGGGTGAAACTCGACCTTAAGTTCGATGCAGAACCTGTGGCGAGGGAGCTTGCTCCCGCTGGGCTGCGCAGCAGCCCCAAAGTTGCGTGTTCACCCATTATTGCGCGGTGAGACTTGTTTTTGGGGGGCGCTTCGCACCCCAGCGGGAGCAAGCTCCTCGCCACAAAAGCGAAGCGGTGCTCAGACTAGGGCACTCACCCGGCCTTCTTCTCCGCATCCTTCAACTCTTGCAGACGCTTATCGATCAACTGGCACTTGTCCGGCACATCCTTGCTGGCAGTCTCCAGGTCCATGGCCTGCAACTCGTCGTTGATTTCCTTGGCCTTGGCCGGGTTCTGTTCGGTGAGCTTGGTCACTTCATTTGCCAATTGTTCGCGCTTGGCGGTCGCTTGCTCTGGCGTGCAAGTGGCCCAGGCGGGCAGGGCGCAGGTGAGGGTGGCTGCGAGGGTGAGTTTCAAGAGGGTTTTCATGGCTGGGCCTCATATTCCTTGTTGGGCAGGTAATGGGTTGAGGCCGGTATTGGGTGGAAAGTTCATTAGCCGCCATGCTGGCTGCCGCTTGGCAGGGTGCCTTTTTTCAGAATTTCCCTAGCCGATATTAAACCGTCGTCTACCATGGAGAAAGGCGACTGGTAGCCCTATGCCTGCAACGCCGGGTCGCTGCTTCACACAGGATGTAAGTGCTTTATTAGCTAGGAGGCTAACAATATGTCTGTCGCAATGCAGTCAATGACTTCCAAAACATCCAGTTCAGCTCGCATTGAACAATAGAACAACTACGCCTGTCAGGACGTATCCACGGCCTGTGGTAGCCGTTAATTCAAAGGAATGAAACCTATGAGTCTTAGAGCGATATTCAGTCGGCTGATGTTGTGTCTGTGGGGTTTGTTTGCGCTCTCATCGGCCTATGCGGAAAGTCTGATCATCGCCACACCGCAACAAGGTGTGGGAATAAAAGTCGATGTCTTTGACAAGCCCGACGCCTCAAACGGTATTCCTTCCTCGACGAGCCTGGTGGGATTCGGCCTCCCAGCGGGATTTATACCCGCGGTGCAGTCGTTCAAGGGAAAAATTTATATGTTCTGGTCCAATAATTATGATTCAGAGCATATCTATTCTTCCTATTCGACAGATGGGAAAAACTGGTCCCCTGCTAAAACTATCCCAGTGAATGGCTACCGATGGGGTGGGGATATTTCAGTGACTGTATTTAAGCAGAAGCTTGTGCTGACCTTTGCCGATCCTCAGCAACGCTTGAGGACCACCAGCTCTACAGACGGCGTCAGTTGGACCGATATTCAAACTATCAATACCAGCCCTATGGCCGGCGTTAACAGCCCCGTTGTGTATAACGGTCAATTATTCATTTTTTATCACAAAGGTGACGGTAATGCTAAAACTGTTTATTACGTCACTTCGAATGATGGTTTTCTGTTTGGCCGGGAAACTCCAGCGTTCCAGGAAAGCACTGACACGCCTCTGACCAAAGTGGTGCCTGTCGTCTATAACGGTAAGATTTGGGTCTATTACACGCTGGAAAATCGCCTCATGTACGCACGCACCTACGACCGTGGCGGCCAGTGGGGAGAGAGGCAAGAGCTGAAAGGTATAAACAGTAAACTTTTCCTGAACAGTGCAGCAATGATTAACGATCGTGTGTTTGTCAGCAACAATACAAAAACTTTTTACTCCAGCGATGGGGTTAACTGGAATCCGTATTTCGCTGCGAGTGGGCTTGATAACTTTCCCTCGGTTTTGGGCGTTTCCTATGGCATTACCGCAAGCGATCTAACCGTGCGCAACCCGCAACTGCCCTCGGACCTGGCCACAGGCCTCAGCCATAGCGACTATGCAACGTTCGCCTGGCGCAGCTTTTTCGCACTGAACAATACAGCTGCCGCACCATTGCCCGCTAACCGCGGCGTCGGCAATCCCGCCAGCAGTTTTGCTGATTCGGGCAAGGTGCCAAAGTCTCCCAGCCCCTTGTTATGGCAAACCTTCGCGCACCGTACTGAGTTGTTTCCCGCGGGACCACAAAAAAACACCGCAGGTGGTCCGACGCGCCCGTTTGGTTCTGACCCGCAATACAGCTATATACAATTTCCCCAGGGTATTCGTTTGGCGCCTGGCGCCACCTTTAATCATTACAACAATCTGGATGAGGCGACCCAAATAGGACAAAACGCTATTTTCTTCCCGGTCAATCCGCCAAATGTGGCGAAGACAGGGAGAGATTATGCCCCTTCAAACGACAGCCAGATCCTGTTCGAGGCCAAGGCGAACCCCGTCGTTTACGAGTATGCGAAAGGCCTGACCAGCTTCCCGGATACGAATGTAGTGCTGCCCGACGGCGCGGTGGAGGTCAAGGCGACATGGCGCAAGCTGGCAGACATCCCGGTTCAAAATCGCGCGCGTTACCACACGGCGACGGTGGTGACCTATAAGGGCCTCGACAGTGACCCGGTGGCGCAGAACGAAGACTACGCACTGGTCGCCTTACATATAATCCATAAGACGTCCAACTACCCGACCTTCATTTTCGCCACGTTCGAGCACGAAGATGCCCTGACGCTGCCCGACGGTAAATCACCGACCGGGCTCTACTACATTGCCAACTACAACAAGATTGATTACCCCGGTTTCGATATAAACAACCCCCCGACCGCCACTTTCTCTGACGGCAACAAGACCTATACGGTTTCCCTGCCAAAAGCGGGAGCAGTCGCAAACGCGAGCCTTGATCCGCCGGTCTACTCCGGCAGTAACGGGATCCCTGAAGGGCAGGCCGGCCCGATCCGGGTCGTGCAACCGCTCACCATGGATGTCGAAGTCGCGGCGGTGAACAACCAGGTCAAGCAGTTGATGGACGGCAGCGGCGAATTCAACAATTCGGTCTGGAAGCATTATCGGCTCAAAGGCGTTCAAGCCATCCCGTCGAGCACTCAAACCGATCCGGATTACTACCTGGCCAATATCATGGTCGAAAGCAGCCAGCCGGGGATTCAGCTGTTTCGTGGGAGCAACGTATTCCCCATCCCGAAGAACAACACCCTGATCAATGCGCGCAACCAGCTGAACATCAAGGTACCGGATTACGACCACAGCACCCAAGGCCTGACCATGGGCGGTTGCATGGGATGTCACGGCATCGCCCAGAGCTCGCTCAAACAAGGTTTCAGCTTCCTGTTCGATGCGATCAATCCCACGCTCAGCAAAGGTGTCACCGGTTTTGCGGGCCCAGAGACCGTAGGCTTACCTGATCCGCGCACCATGAAGGCACGGGCCCTGAAATATTCTTTCGGTCCTCAGAACACGGCAGCCGTCGAGGAGGCAAGCAAGTAGTCGTCAAACCACTGCCCAGCAGGATAGCCCTGCTGTCCGAGGCGAATTCCTAGCCCTTTCATAAAGAACCGGACCTTGAGTCCGGTTTTTTATGAAGCCCCTTCGACACAAAATTACCCCCGGCGAACGCTGCTTGTCCGTTTTGTAGGAGGTTTCCAGAGTAGCCTTGGGACCTTTCGTACCCCCGTACCGGAGCCATCCGATTTCAGATGAATGGTTCCAGCAATAGCCTTAAAGCCCAATCCATTTAGTTGACGTCAAAATGATGGCTCATTAATATCACGCCACTATTTTGATGTCATTTTCCGCTCGAGGGATCGAACATGTCCTCACCCGCCTTTTGGGCGAGGTTGTGCGTGGCTGTGCTGTGCCTTTCTCCGCTGACCCTGGCTCGCGCCGCCCCCACTCCAGGCGAGACGGACCTGATCCGCGAGCGACAGAACCGTTTGCTCGAAGAGCAGCGTCGTCGCCTGGAGGAACTCAAGGACCTGCCCGGCCAGGAGGCGAAGCCGGCCCAGCCGACCGCACCTGTCGATACCCGTTGCTTCCCGATCAAGACCATCGAACTCAAGGGGGCCGACAGCCTGTCCGCCAGTGAGCGCGAACGACTGCTCAAGCCCTACATCGGCCAATGCCTGGGTGTGCCGCAGCTTAACGAACTGCTCAAAGTCATCACCGACCACTACATCGAAAAGGGGCTGGTCACCAGTCGTGCCTATCTGCCGCAGCAGGATTTGTCCGGTGGGCATCTGAGCGTGCTGGTGGTGGAAGGGCGACTTGAAGGCCTGAAGGGGACCGAGGACAGCAAGCTGTCGGACCGTGAATTGGGAATGGCTTTTCCCGGCAAGGCCGGTGACCTGGTCAACCTGCGGGAGATCGAGCAGATGGTGGATCAGCTCAATCGCCTGCCGTCGAACCAGGCCAAAATGGAGCTGACCCCCGGCCAGGAAGTCGGTGGCAGTGAAGTGCGGGTCACCAACGAGCCGAAAAAGCCCTGGCGCGCCGGCCTGTCGCGCAGCAACGACGGCCAGCGCAGCACCGGTGAGCAGCAGTGGGGCAGCAGTTTCGAGTGGGACAGCCCGCTGGGCCTGGCCGACCAGTTGATGTTGCGCGGCGGTCATGACGCGATGACCGACCACCAGCACACCTCCAACAACGCCATGCTTTATTACAACCTGCCTTGGGGCTGGTGGAACGTCAGCTACACCTACAGCCAGAGCGAATACCGCTCGCAAATTCCGGCCAACGGTTTCAACTTCAAGCAGACCGGCGACAGCCAGAACCATCAGTTGCGGGTCGAGCGGGTGATCCATCGCGATGCGCTGAGCAAGACTTCCCTCAACACCGGCCTTTCGTACCTGCGCACCAACAACTTCATCGAAGACAGCAAGCTTGCCGAGAGCAGCAATCGCATCAGCGAGGCGCAGTTCGGGATCAACCACGGACGGCGAGTCGGCAGTGCCTTCGTCAACCTCGACCTGGGCATGCAGGAGGGCATCGGTGCCTTGGACGCCCAGGGCGATCACGACCCGGGCCCTGGCGTACCGGATGCGCGCTATCGCAAGTACACCGCCACCGCCAGCTACCTGCAGCCTTTCAAGTTGTGGGACGAGTCCTTCAGCTTCAGCAGTCTGATGACCGGCCAACGCAGCGAGGACGTGTTGTTCAGCCCCCAGCGCATGAGCCTGGGCGGGCAATCGTCGATCCGTGGCTACAAGGACCAATCACTGTCCGGCGACAGCGGCGGCTACTGGCGCAACGACCTGCGCTGGAGCCGCCCGGTAACGGTGGAGTGGCTGCGCCCGGTGTTCGCCGAATACGGCACCAGCCTCGGTTATGACCAGGGCGTGATTCGCGGCGACCGCTACAACGGCGGCCAGCACGGGCGCATGTCGAGCAACTCGCTGGAGCTGTTCGCCCGCGGTGAGCACCTGAGCGCCAGCGTCACCTTCGCCCATTCCCTGGAACGCCCGGATGCCCTGAGCGAGCGCGAAGCGCCGATCTACTTCCGCGTGGACGTACTCCTCTAAATTTTGCTGCAACGAGACCTGAACATGGACGACCGCCAATACGCCTTCCTGGCCCGCCAACCTTCCGCAGCCCTGCACGCCCGTGACCGGTTCTGGGGCATGCCCAAGCGCGGCCTGGCGTTCCTGTTGGCCAACGTCATGTTCTGGCAACCGCTGTGGGCCCAGGCCGACGGCATTGTGGTCAGCGCACCGGGCACCGGCCTCAGCCAGGCAGGCAATGGTGTGCCTATCGTCAACATCGCCAAACCCAACGGCAGCGGTCTGTCCCACAACCAATTCAAGGACTACAACGTCGGCAGCAACGGCGTAATCCTCAACAACGCCACAAACCGAACCCAGTCCACGCAACTGGGCGGGATCATCCTCGGCAACCCAAACCTCAACGGCACGGCCGCCACCACCATTCTCAACGAAGTCAATGGCGGCAACCCGAGCCAGTTGCGCGGCTACACCGAAGTGGCAGGGCAGTCGGCCCACGTCATCGTCGCCAACCCTTACGGCATCAGCTGTAATGGCTGCGGTTTCATCAATACCCCAAAGGCGACCCTGACCACGGGCAAGCCGATCATCGAAAACGGTCAGGTGAGCCGCTACCAGGTTGACCAGGGCAGCGTCGCCATCGAAGGCGCGGGCCTCAACGCCAACAACGTCGACAGTTTCGAAATCATTACTCGCAGTGCCAGGATCAATGCCGAGATCCAGGCCAAGAACCTGACCATCGTCGCCGGGCGCAACGACGTCAACGCCAATACCCTCAACGCTACCGCCCGGGCGGACGACGGCAGCGCCAAACCGCAACTGGCCATCGACTCCTCGGCCTTGGGCGGCATGTACGCAGGCACTATCAAGCTGGTGGGCACCGAAGCTGGCGTCGGCGTGAAACTGGACGGCAAACTGATCGCCAGCGGCGGCGACATTCAGCTCGATGCCAACGGCCGCCTGAGCCTGGCAGAGACCTCGGCCAGTGGCGCCATCAATGTCAAAGCCGCGAGCCTTGATGCCCGAGGTCCGGCCTACGCCGGCACCAGGTTGAACGCCCAGACCCAGGGCAACTTGAGCAACCAGCAGAGTCTTGCGGCGCGGGACAGCATTACGCTGAACGCGGGTGGGCAGTTGACCAACAACGGCATTATCGAGGCCGGGGTCAACGCGGATAACACCCGTAACGCGGCGGGGGACGTGAGCCTGGAGGCGCAGAGTCTGAGTAACAACGGTAAGAGCGTTGTTGCCAGTCGTAACCTCACAGTCGACGTTGCGCAGACGCTGAGCAACAAGGGTGGGACGCTGAGCGCCGGGCAGGCCGCCACGGTCAACGCCGCGACCTTGGACAATCAAAGTAAAGGACGGGTGCTCAGCAGCAATACGCTGAACGTCACCGCCAACACGCTGCTCAACACCCAGGGCACGGTCAGCAGCAACGGCAACCTGACGGCCAATGTCAGGCAGTTGAATAACAACGGTGGCGAACTCACCGGCTTGAGCGGCGTTACATTGCGCGTTGCGTCGCTGGACAACGTGGCTGGCCTGGTCGCGGCAGGGCAGGGGTTGGATATCAATGCCAGCGGCCAAGTGAACAACCGCAGCGGCCGGCTCACTTCAAGCAAGAGCGTGCAGCTCAGCGCTGCGTCGATGGATAACACCGCAGGCCGTTTGCTCAGTGACGGTGCGCTCACCGCCAGCATTTCGGCGCAGTTGCTGAATCAGGCGGGATTGCTGTCGTCGGCGGGGCTGCTGACGCTCGATGCGGCGAGCCTGGATAACCGTCAGAACGGCGTCGTCACCACAACCCAGGCCGCCAGCCTTGATGTAGGTAAGTTGGATAACCGCGGCGGTGAGCTGTCGAGCCAGGGTGTCCTGACGCTGACCGGCACCGAGCTGGACAACAGCAACAGCGGCAAAGTAATTGCCTATGGTGATCTGCGCCTGACGCTCGAACGCCTGACCAACCAAAGCCTCGGATTGATCTCGACCCGAGGCGTCCTGGCGGTCAACGCCGGCCAACTCGACAACCGCCAGGGGTCGCTGTATGCCCAGCGAGGGATGAACCTGGACCTGCGCGGGCAACTGCTCAATGCCCAAGGCAGCCTCAAAAGCGACGCCACCGCCAGCGTCAAAGCCGCCGGTATCAATAACGATGCGGGTCAGTTGACCAGCGTCGGTGCGTTGAGCATCGACAGCGCCGCGACCCTGAGCAACCTGGGTGGCAGCCTGATCAGCGGTGACACGCTGCTACTGAAGGCCGGTCAGGTGAACAACACCTCCGGTCGCATCGCCAGCGCCAAGGCCCTGAACGCCAGCGTCACCGGGCTGGAGCAACAGAACGGCCAATTGGTCAGCAACACCAGCCTTTCCCTTGACCTCAACCATGGGCAATTGAACAACCAGGGCGGGCTGATCAGCACCCCCGGCGCGCTGCTGTTGAACAACCTCGCCGCTGTGAACAACCGTGACGGCGAGATCTCCAGCGACAAGTCCTTCAGCCTGAATGCAAACAGCCTGGACAACAGCGCCGGCAAAGTCGTCAGCAAGCAGGGCCTCAACCTGACCATTGCCCAGGCGTTGAACAACGCCCAAGGATTGGTCTCGGCCAATGGCCTTGCCGTGCGCGCAGCCAGCCTGGACAACAGCAGCGGCACCTTGAGCAGCGACGCCGACCTGAGTGTGAACGTCGATGGAACGCTGACCAACCTGGAGGGCGAAGTGTCCAGTGCCGGTCTGACCCGGCTCAACGCGATGACCCTGAACAACCGCAATGGTCAGGTGCTGGGCGATAACGCCTTGAACATCAGCCTGGGCGGCGCGCTGGACAACCGCGAGGGTGTGCTCGGTTCGGGCAAGGTCGTGGACATCCAGGCCGCGAGCCTGAACAACGGCAACGCTGGCCAAGTGATCAGCGACGGCAGCCTGAGCGCACGCATCAGCGGCCTGCTGGACAACCAGAGCCAGGGCGAAGTGATCGCCAAGGGCGCACTTGACCTGCAAACCGATAGCCTCGACAACCGCGGCGGTCGTCTCACCGGGGTCGATCTGCTGACCGTGCGCAGCGATTCGCTCGATAACCGTGGCGGCAACATCCGCGCCGACAAAGCGCTGCAACTGACGGTCGCGCAACTGGACAACCGTAACAACGGGATCATCACCGGCAAGGCCGGCGTCGGTGTCGAAGTCACGCGGCTGGACAACAGCGGTGGCCTGCTGAGCAGCGTCGGCCCGTTGAACTTGAAGGCCAATGAAGTGCAAAACGCCCTTGGCCGCATCTCCAGCCAAACCGACCTCACCGCGCGGATCGATACCCTGCAACAGCAGGGCGGCGCGTTGGTATCACAAGGCAACCTGAGCCTGACCGGCAGCGTTCTGGATAACCGCAACGGTGGCTTGGTCGGCACCACAAAAGCGCTGGATTTGCAGGTTGAGCAGATCGATAACCGGGCGGGCGAACTGTCTGCAGGGCTGGACGTCAAGGTTGGCGCTCAACGCCTGGACAACAGCGACGGCGGCAAATTGATTGCCGGCAGCACGCTTGAATTGAAAGTTGCGCAACTGATCAATCAGACCAAGGGGCTGATCCACGCCCAAGGCCGCCTCATGCTCACGGGCAGTACGCTGGACAACAGCGGTGGCGCACTCAGTAGCCTGAATGCTTTGGTGATCACACTCGACAACGCATTGTTGAATAACAAAGGCCTGATCAGCAGCGAAGGTGAACTGAGCGTCGACGCCGGCAGCCTCGATAACACCGCCGGCAGCCTCGGCAGTGCCGGCGCGTTGTCCATTGTCAGCCAGGGTGGGCTGATCAACCAGGGTGGCTCCATCAGCACCGACGCCGGCCTGAGCCTCAAAAGCGCCAGCCTGGACAATAGCCAGAAAGGCCTGGTCTCGGGCAGCGCCGCCACCCAAGTCAGCACCGGCGCTCTCAACAACAGCCAGGGCGGGCGCTTGACCTCGAGCAACACCCTCGCGCTCACCGCCACTCAGGTGAACAACGCCGCCGGCCGTATCGCCAGCAGTCAGGCTCTGACTGCATCGGTCACCGGGCTGGATCAACAGCAAGGAGAGTTGTTCAGCAACACCAGCGTCAGCCTGGACATGAACCAAGGCCAGTTGAACAACCAGGGCGGCCTGATCAATGCCGCGGGTCTGTTGCTGCTGAGCAACCTCAAGGACGTCAACAACCAGGGCGGTGAAATTTCCAGCCGGCTAGCGTTCACCCTGGCCGCGCGGAACCTCGATAACAGCGGCGGCAAACTGCTTAGCAACCAAGCCCTGATGCTTCGAACCGTGCAGGCGCTGAACAACGCCAAAGGGATTATTTCGGCTGCGTCCGTGGACAGCCACAGCGCCAGCATGGATAACAGCGATGGGCTGATCAGCAGTCGCGATCAGCTCGATGTGAAGGTCGATACGTTGCTCGACAACCAGCGCGGTTCGCTGATCGCCGACGGCGCACTGGTATTGAACGCTGATCGCCTGGATAACCGCGCTGCCAGTATCGCCGGCAAGGCCGGGCTCGACGTCACCGTCACTGCGCTGGACAACCGTCAAGGCACACTGGTCAGCACCACGGACCTGACGTTGCAAGCGTCGAGCCTCGACAACCGCCAGGCCGGTTTGATCGGCGCGACAAAAGCGCTGGATATCAACGTTGACGACCTCGACAACCGTGGCGGCGAGCTGAGCGGTAACACCGGCGTCACACTGGTGAGCAAAAACCTCGACAACAGCGACAGCGGCCAAATATTCGCCGGGCAAACCCTGAAGCTCACCGTGGACAAGCTGCTCAACCGGACCAAAGGCCTGCTCAGTGCCAAGACACAATTGAGCCTCGACGGCGGTTCCCTGGACAACAGCGGCGGCTATCTGGTCAGCCAGCAGAACCAGCGCATCGACCTCAGTGGCGACCTGATCAACAGTCAGGGTCAAATCAGCAGCGAAGGCGCCCTCGACGTCAGCGCCGCCAACCTGACCAACACCGACGGCAGCCTGTCCAGCGCCGCCAACCTCACCGTTAAAAGCCTGGGCCGCCTCGACAACCAGGGCGGCGAATTGGTGACCGACGGCGCGTTGCTGCTCAGCAGCACGGCCCTGGACAACCGTCAGCAGGGCAACATCAGCGGCAAAGGCGCGGTGAACGTCTCTACCGGCGCGTTCAACAACAGCCAGAACGGACGCCTCAACAGCGGCAGCACACTGACCCTCAAGACGGCCCAGGTCACCAACCAGGACGGCGGCCGCATCGGCAGCCAGGGCGCACTGACTGCCTCGGTTTCCGGCCTGGATCAACAGGGCGGCCAGTTGTTCAGCAACACCTCGCTGAGCCTGGACATGAACAACGGCCAGCTCAACAACCAGAATGGCCTGATCAACGCCCCCGGTACGTTGCTGCTGAAAAACCTCCTCGGCGTGAACAACCAGGGCGGTGAAATCTCCAGCGCCCAAGCCTTCACCCTGGCGGCACAAAACCTCAACAACGATGGCGGCCGGCTGCTCAGCAACCAGGGCCTGACCCTGCGCATCGCCCTGGCGCTGAACAACGTCAAAGGCATGATCGGCGCGGCCAGCGTCAATGTCCTTGCGCAAAGCCTGAACAACAACGGCGGCACCCTGACCAGCCGTGGCAAGCTCGACCTGACGGTTGGCCAACAAATAGACAACCAGGCCCAAGGCCTGATCAGCGCCGCGCAGTTGCTGACACTCAACAGCGGCAATTTGAACAACCAGGGTGGCAGCGTGTTGGCGGGCGGTGCATTGGTCCTCAACGCCATGGCCCTGGACAACAGCGCCAACGGCCTGATCAATGCCCAATCCAGACTCACCCTCGGCGCCGATTCGCTGGACTCCAGCGACGGCGGCGAAGTGTCGGCCAAGGGCGATATGAACCTGACCCTCGCGGCGCTGACCCAAAACGGTGGACGTCTACTGGGCGAACAAGCCGTGACGCTGAACCTCGGCGGTCATGACCTGAACAATCGCAACGGCCTGATCACCGCCAAAGGTTTGCTGACCGTCAACGGCCTGCGCAACCTTGATAACCAGGGTGGCGAAATCTCCAGCAGCCAGAGCTTCAACCTCAGCGGCCAGACGATCGATAACAGCGGCGGCAAGCTGATCAGCAGTCAGAACCTGAGCCTTGATGGCGATAGCCTGGTCAACCAGAACGGCTTGATCTCTGGATGGCAAGACTTGCAGGTCAGTGGCAGCAGCCTGGACAACCGCAACAATGGCACGCTCTCCAGCCGCAATGGAGACGTTGGCGTCACCCTCAGCGGGGCACTGCTCAACAGCGCTACCGGTGCGCTGGTCGGCCAGAAAAAACTCACTGTCAGCGCTGCCAGCCTGGATAACCAGGGCGGGATTCTGTCCAGCGGCGCCGACCAGACCCTGACCGTCACTGGCGGTTTGCTGAACAACGCCCAAGGCGGCTTGATCGACAGCGGCGCGACCTTGGTCATGAACGCCATGACCCTGGGCAATGCCGGCGGTACTGTCAACGCACAAAAAGCCCTGAGCTTCACCGGCACCAGCCTGGACAACAGCGGCGGCAACCTGAGCGGTAACGCCGCCGTGACCCTCAATCTCAAGGGGGCCCTGGACAACCACGGCGCCAAGCTTGCCAGCGCTGGTCCGTTGACGGTGAAAGATGCGACCGCGATCAACAACCAAGGCGGTCAATTGGTCAGCCAGGGCGAAATGACCCTGGGCACCGGCACCCTGGACAACAGCCATACCGGCACTGTCGCCGCGAAAAATGCGCTGACGGTCACTGCCTCCGGAGCCGTGCAGAACCATACCAACGGGCTGATCTACAGCCAGACGGCGGACGTTGAACTCAATGCCGCGAGCCTTGCCAACGGCCAAGGCGAGATGCAAGGCCAGACGGGTGTGAGTCTTGAATTGCGCGCGGACCTGGACAACCAGGGCGGCAAACTCATCGCCCAAACCGGCGATGTCAACGTGATCGCGGCCAACATCGATAACCGTGGCGGCACCCTCGCCAGCCTCAAGGGCGCCCTTGAGGCGAGAACCGTAGGGGTGCTGCGCAACGGCTTCGATGTGAACAACAAGGGCGGTGTGATTCAAGGCCAACGCCTTGACCTGCGCGCCTTGGCCGGGCTGAACAACAACGGTGGCCGGATTGCCGCGCAGGCGGGCGATATCGTCATCGACACCGCCGGCCTGAACAATCGCAGTGGCGGTCTCTATGCCTCTGGGCTGATCAAGGTCAGCGGCACCGGTGCCAGCCTGGACAACACCGCCGGCCAGATCGCCGGCAACGCCATCAATTTGGACCTGGACGGCGCCCTGACCAACCGTGGCGGCATTCTGGAAAGCGACAGCACCTTGGCGGTGAGCGCCGCCAGCCTCGATAACCAGACGGGCCAACTGCGTGCCCTTGGGGTAACGGGCAAAACCGACTTCCAGATCGGCAGCCTCTTCGACAACCGCAATGGCAAGCTGGAAAGCGCCAACAGTCACCTGACCCTGTCCGCCAACAGCTTCCTCAATGGCGGCGGCCAATTACTGCATCTGGGCGACGGCACGTTCGACATCTCCCTGGCCAACGTCACCGGCGCCGGCGGCGACATCGTCACCCGCGGCGGCTTGACGCTAAAAGCCGACACCTGGACAAACACCAGCGTCATCCAGGCCGGGCGGCTGACGGTCGACGTCAACAATTTCACCCAGACTGAAACTGGACAACTGTTGGCTTCAACTCGGTTGGAAGGTACGGGCGGGAACTGGGTCAACAATGGATTGATCGCCAGTGATGGTGGCCTGGGCTTGCAGTTGACTGGGCGATATAGCGGCAATGGCCGGGTCACCAGCCTGGGCGACATGACGGTAGATGCCGCTGCGATCGACTTGAGTAGCGTGGCCAGTATCACCGGCGGCGGGACCACGACGATCGGTGGGCGCGGTGGCCTGGGCAGCCTGAACAACTACGGGCGGCTGACATCGGCGGGTGCGTTGAATATCACGGCGGGCACCATTAATAACTATGGGACGGTTGCCGGTGCGGATGGTTTGAAACTGACGGCTTCGACCTTGCTGAACGATCAAGGTGGGTTTTTGTTCAGTGGGGCGGACATGAAATTGCGGGTGGGGAGTTTTACCAACCGTAAGTCGGATGTTTATGCCCTAGAGAACATTGATGTAGCGCGCAATGATCTGGGGGGACGGTCGGCGTTGATGGAGAATGATTCGGGCACCATGGAGAGTGGGCGGGATTTTTCCATTAATGCGGATTCGATTATTAATAAGCGCGGGGATTTTAAGACTGAGGCGGAGTTGTATTCTTCGGCGTTGGGTTTTCGTTGCAATACTTGCGATTCGCTTCCTCAATATGGAATTGATTGGCTACGCTATCATCTCGTCTATCAACAGCAATATCGTGTAGTGGTATCCGGAGACTCTACAGCGAAGTCGGCTTCGCTGAGTGCGGGTGGGGATCTTAATGTTAAGGGGACCTCATTCACCAATTCAAACTCGTCGACCACAGTAGGTGGAAATATTTCTATTGTTGTTGATGATTTTGATAACTCGGGCACTGCTTTGGGTGATTATACGAGTTATCAATATATAGCGTATTCAGCTAATGAACAGATTGGAGAGATGCGTTCAATAGTAAATTACAATGCGTATAACGATTCTGGTTACAATCAAGATATTCGTTTTTGGAATTCTTCCGGTGTTGAGAGCTCTGTGCAATCCCGTGTTGCAGTGCAAGGGGCCAAACCTATTGATAAAGAATATTACCAAGTGATCGGTCCGGCTGTAATTTCTATTAATGGAAGTGGTTTTAGAGGGTATCCGGAAGTTGATTTTGAGCAATCTAAGTATAAGGATGGTGTTCAGATAGATTTGCCTGATTTTATAAAGAAACTCACGCCCTTTAACCAAACAATAATTACGTCCACTGCATCCGACAATTTTGCTCCAGCCATCATCCAGGCTGGCGGCAACGTCTCCATTACCGCAAAAAACAAAATCACCAATGGCGTAGAACGCCCGTTCTCAGCAGGCATTTCAACGTCGACGCGCAATGTCACAACCGCCGCCTCAGGCTCAGGCAATACCACGGTCGTGACCCTGAACAGCCAGCTCCCACCGGACTTGGCTCAACAACAAATAAACCCCCTGACACTCCCCGGCTTTAGCCTCCCCACCGGGCAAAACGGCCTGTTCCGACTCAGCGGGCAGGCTGCCAGCGATGCGTCAGTCTCCCAGACGCCGGCCGTGTCGCAGAGTTGGACAATCGGCGGCGCCAGCGTGAGCGCATCGAATCGATCCACCGCCACTCCAACCGCCAATGTCCGCGACATCCAGATCGCCGATGCCACCCAGGTTTCCACCGCCGAACGACAGGTGCAGTTGTTGAATCGTGAGAGCGGCGGCGTCACGGCTGGCGCGTCCGCCATTCAGGTCACCGCTCCAACGGACTCGTCCACAGGCACGCCGCAACTGCCAGGGCATTCCCTTGACGGTACCATCACCCGTGGCGTCGACATTGCACTGGACACTTCGAGCACGCCGCCGATCGGCATAAGTCGTCCAACCGACGCCTCGGTAAGCGCGCCAGCGCCTGTCAATGGCCAAACGCTGGCGCGGGTCACGGGGCTACCAAGCGCAACCGTGGCTTCCAAACCGCAAAAATACCTGATCGAAACCAATCCGGTTCTCACCGAACTCAAGACTTTCATGAGCTCGGATTATTTGCTGCGCAACCTCGGCTACGACCCCAACATCAGCGCCAAGCGCCTGGGCGATGGCCTATTCGAGCAAAGACTCATCCAGCAGGCCGTCGTCGCCCGCACCGGCCAACGCTTTATCGACGGCCAGACCTCCGATGAGGCGATGTTCGAGTACCTGATGAACAACGCCATCGCCAGCAAGGACGCCCTCAACTTGTCGGTAGGCGTCACCCTCACCGCCCAACAAGTCGCCGCCCTGACCCACGACATCGTCTGGCTCGAAGAGCACGAAGTGAACGGTGAAGAGGTGCTGGTGCCGGTGCTGTACCTGGCCCAGGCCAATAATCGTCTGGCGCCTAATGGTGCGTTGATTGCTGGTCAGAACGTTACGTTGATTGCCGGCAAGGATCTAGAGAACGCCGGCACGCTTCGGGCTACGAATAACCTCTCCGCATCCGCTGGCGAGAACCTGACGAACAGCGGATTGATTGAAGCCGGCAACCGTCTCGACCTGTTGGCCGGCAACGACATCGTCAATAAATCCGGCGGCATCATCGCCGGGCGTGACGTCAGCATGAATGCGATCGTTGGCGACATAATCAACGAGCGCACGTTGACCACCGCAAGTATCAGCAACAAGGGCTACACGCAGCGGCAGGACTATGCGGATAACGCCTCGCGTATCGAGGCGGCCAACGACCTGACCATGGGGGTTGGTAGAGACGTCAACAGCGTTGGCAGCGTCATGGTCAGCGGACGCGACACCCAAATCAATGCAGGGCGGGATGTCAATATCGTTTCTGCGCAACAACAGACCGCTAACACCGGTGGTACCCGTAGAAGTTCGATCACTCAATTGGGCTCGGAGGTGGATGCAGGGCGCGACGTTGTTGTGAATGCCGGTCGAGACTTCAACGCCATCGCGAGCCAGATCAGTGCTGATCGCGATGTAGCGCTGGCCGCCGACGAGAACATGACAATCTCCTCCGGCGCCAACGAAACCCACTCTTACTACAAGTCGAAAAAGGTCACGGCCCAAAAGGACCACGTCAAACAGATCGGCAGCGCTATCAGTGCTGGAGGCGACGTGAGGTTGGATGCCGGGAAAGATATGGCGCTTATCTCCAGCCGTATCAACGCCGGTGATGAAGCTTATCTGGTGGCTGGAGAAAGCCTGGCGCTTCTGGCCGCGCAGGACAGCGATTATTCGCTGTATGAGAAAAAGAAGAAGGGGAGCTGGGGGAAGAAACAGAGTCGGCGTGATGAGCTGACCAAGGTGACTCATGTGGGGAGTGAGATTACCACTGGGGGCGATCTGACCTTGGTTTCCGGTGAGGATCAGCATTATCAGGTAGCCAAGCTGAACAGTGGCAATGACCTGACGATACAAAGTGGTGGCTCGATTACCTTCGAAGGTGTGAAGGATCTGGATAAAGAAGACCATTCAAAAAGCAAAAGCAGCATGGCCTGGAGTTCGATGTCGGGCAAAGGTCACACCGACGAAACTCTGCGTCAGACACAGATGGTCGCTGCCGGTGCCATCACGATCAAAGCAGTCGATGGGTTGAACATTGATCTTAAACAGGTCAACCAAGACACCGTCCACCAGTCGATCAAGGCAATGGTCGACGCAGACCCGCAACTGGCCTGGTTGGCGGAAGCTGAGAAACGCGGTGACGTGGATTGGCGGCAGGTCAAGGAAGTCCATGACTCCTATAAGTACAGCCACTCCGGAATGGGGCCGGCTGTGCAGATGATCATTGCGATCCTCGTGGTGTACTTCACCGCAGGTGCCGCCAGCGGTCTGATCGGCACTATGGCTGGGAGCACCGCAGCTGCTGGTTCAGGTACCGCCTTTGCAGCAGCCGGAACAGCCACCGCATCGGCAGTAGCCGGCGGCGCTGCAGCCGGGTCAACAGTGGCTGCCGGTTGGGCGAACGTGGCGCTCACGGCTATCGCAACGGGCGCTGCGAGCAACGCCACCATCAGCTTTATCAATAACGGCGGAAACCTGGGCGCCGTATTTAAGGATGTAACTTCTTCGGATGCCTTGCGCGGTTATGTGGTGTCGGGGGTTACGGCGGGATTGACGGCCAGCATCTTCGACAAGATGACCAGTACCACCACCACTGTGGAGGGCGCCTTGCCTAACGCAGGCAAGGTAATTGCCGAAGGCGGCTTAGGGAGTTTGGAAGGCATCGGTCGGTTCGGCGCTAACCAACTGCTGCAGAACGGTACGTCAACCTTATTGGACCGAGCGCTGGGTGGGGACAGCCAGTTCGACAATGCCCTGCGTACCAGCCTGGCGAACACCTTTGCTGCGGCGGGATTCAATCTCGTTGGGGATCTTGGCAAGAAATTCGATTTGAAAGAAGGGGGGCTGGCCAAGGTTGGCTTGCACGCGGTCATGGGCGGACTGGCGGCTGAGGCTGCCGGGGGAGATTTCAAGATTGGCGCATTGGCTGCGGGTTTGAACGAGGCTCTGGTTGATACTCTGGCCAAGCAGTACGAGGGAATGCAGCCCGAGCAGAAGCAAAAGCTTCTGGTGATGAACTCTCAACTGATCGGGGTGCTCGCGGCGGCGGCAGGCGGCAATGCAGCAGACTTGCAAACCGGTTCATGGGCTGCGCAGAACAGTACGCAATACAACCGTCAGTTGCACCCGGATGAAATCGAATTTGCCAGCGATAAAGAGCGCGTAAAACGATACGCGGCGCAGAATGGCTTAACCGAAGAAAAAGCACAGCAGGAACTGCTACGCACCGCCGCTGCCATGGTAGACCGTGGTTGGGACAGCGTGCTGACGGAGGGCAAGACGGCGAGGGCAGCTGATTATCTTCGAGTGGAGTTGAATCAGTACAAGAACGACAGTTTGTTCAAGGTGTCGTTGGCCGATTACAACAATGAGCGTGTTGGCTTGGTCGAGTTGTTCAAAGACAAGACCTCACTCGAAAAAATGCTCAAGAACGTTGCGTTGGTTGATCCGCTGGACTACCGGACCGATGCACGCTACATGCGCGAAGTGCTTGATGCCAAGGGGCGAGGAAGCCAGGAAGGATTCGCCTTGGCAGTGGAGGGCATGGCAAGCGGTCCGTCGAAGGCGGCGCTTTGGGCAATGGGAGCGGCCAACTGTCCTAGCTGTGCAGCGGCTGATGTGCAGGAGGCCTGGAACTCAGTATTGAAGATTCCAGAGGAGCTTCGTCTGAAGGGCTTTCTGGACAATCTGCATATCATGCAGGGCGGCGGTGCTGGGGTGGTACAGTCGAATGAGGCATCCAGTACCGCCATAGGTATTGGTATTGGGGTTGCGCTAGAAGGTGGACTTTCTGGATTAACAACCGGGAAGACGCCTGTAGGTAGCGTGGTACAAGGACCTAAATCCGTATTGGTTTATCTGGATAACAACAGTTCTCCGGATATTCGTAATCGGCTGATAGGAGCAGTTCAGGATGTTCGGCAGGATTTACCTGACAGAGGCAACGTTGCTTTTGCAGAGGTCAACATACCTGCGCTATCCAGTGAACAATTGCTAATGAAGTCTTTTAGCGGGTACGATCAGCGTGTTGACGATTTCCTACCAAAGCCAAATGGAAGCTTGGATACTTGGATTCTCAAGCCGGAAAGCGCAACTTCAAAATATATAGGTGGGCCTGGTGCATATTTGAGAGATGCGGATACTGAATTTAAGATCCTGGAAACAGTTGCGCAGAGACTTGGCCAGAATACTAACGCAGCGGGGCGTATAAACTTGCTTTCTGAAAAAGCAGTTTGTCCAAGCTGTACAGGTGTGATCTTACAATTTAGGGAACGTTATCCAAATATCCAGTTGAATGTGTTTACACGTGATTGAGTTTGATTTGGAGGTTCTTTGAGTTATTCCGATATGTTGTATGAGATGCAGGCTTCGTATGGTGAAGCTACTTATAATAAAGGTCTAACAATCTATCAGGCCTTTGCTTACGCTTATGATGAGATGGATGCGTTTTTGCATTCCAAAGCTTACAGGGTAAGGGTTCAGGCCTTCACCGCTTTATTTTTCGTGGCGATAAGGGGGGGAGTGGCGTTTGCTAGGAATGATCCTTTTACAGATGATGTTTTTGAAGAACTCAGCGATGCGTATTCTAAACTGTCTGAGCTTGGGTTAGGTAGCGGTAGTGATGAAGACGACAAGCTGATGCTTGAGCATGTACGCTTAGTTGCTAGCTTTACTGGTGTCATTAATTTTTAGGGATCTGAAAGTGAGAAAACGGGGACAGACCACGTTTTCTGTGATGGGGATAACGGGGACAGACCACGATTAGGAGTTGACTGGCAACAGGCTAGTCTTTTAATCGTGGTCTGTCCCCGGATTTCCGGATTTCTTGAAAATATATTTCTAAAAATCATGTTCCCTATGCGGACTAGGATATGGATATGTCTATCGTTCGGAAGGGTATTGTTGTCACTGGCGAATATTCTGGCTGGGAAATTGTTGTTGCGGACGACCGTGATGGCGACACTGGCGGGTATTGTCTTTACTTGAAGAAAAGTGATGTTGAAGGGTTTGACTACTGGTTCGAGCATGAGGCAGGGCTTCAGGCCCAGCTAGTTGATTTTGAGGTGGAGTGGATAGTTTAGTAAGTTAATTAGCATGGCTTTTATTTTGCAGTTGGTACAAAAGTCTAAGTTCGCACCTTGAATTTTGCGCCACCTCTGTGAGGTGGGGAGGCCGGCCAGATGATTCTCAGATTTATTTGATTTTTTGCTACGCTGAAAACTTCCATGGAGGAGGAATCAAATATGCCCAGGATGGGACGTATTGTTTTACCGAATTACCCGCATCACGTAGTGCAGCGAGGCCGGCAGGTGGTGTTTGCGGCGGCAGAGGATTATCAGCGCTATCTCTCTGATCTGCGCGAGCTAAAAGATGCGTTCGGGGTGAAGGTCTACGCCTATTGCCTGATGACGAATCATGTCCATTTGTTGCTAGCTCCTGGGGAGTCAACCGCTGGACTGGGGCAATTGATGAAAGCACTGGCTGCCCGTGCGACGCGCTATCGCAATCGATTGGAAGGGCGCTCAGGCACCTTGTGGGAAAGTCGTTACAAATCCAGTGTGGTGCAGTCGGATTCATATTTGCTCGCTTGTAGTCGTTACATTGAATTGAATCCTGTGCGCGCTCGCATGGTCGCCGATGTCGCAGACTATGCATGGTCGAGCTATCGAAGTCGGGTAGATGATGAATCTGGTGGGGGCTGGTTGGATGCTGATCCCTGCTTCATGGCTTTAGGTGATACCCCGATGGAGCGGTGGCTTCGGTATGAAGAGTTTGTGCGCCAGGCCATTCCGACTGATCAGCTTCGATTAATCCGCGATGCTTTGCAGCGAGGTCAACTGACGGGTACAAGCTGTTTCGTAGATGAGGTCGAGCGGATTGTGGGTGTGCGGGTAGAGCAGCGAGGGCAGGGGCGGCCGAGGACTGAGCCGCGAAAATAAATCTGTCCCCTTTTTCCCCTTTTTTCCCTTTTTTCCGTCCCCTTTTTTCTTCCATTAGGACTACGGCGCAGTGTGCGTGTGTGGCCGAGCCGTCATATCGACACCAAGTGCCTTCATGACCGCCAGGAGTGTTTTCAGAGTGGGATTACCATGCTCGCTGAAGGAACGGTATAGCTGTTCGCGCGACAGGCCTGTTTCCCTGGCCAATTCGGTCATCCCCTTAGCTCGCGCGACTACCCCCATCGCTTTGGCGATGTAACTTGCATCGCCGGTTTCCAGAGCATCGCTCATGAACTCCGCGATGGCTTCGGGAGTACTGAGGTATTCTGCGGGGTCAAATTCTGTAAAAGTCTCAGTCATTTTGTGCTCTCCACGCCTGCATTATCTGGTGGGCGGTTTCAATGTCGCGGCTCTGACTGCCTTTGTCGCCGCCACAGAGCAGAATCACCAGCACGTCGCCCTGCTGGTAGAAATACACCCTGTAGCCAGGTCCGTAGTGAATTCGTAGCTCACTGATACCATGGCCGACTGGAGCGACATCGCCAGGTAAGCCCTCTATCAGTCGGTTGATCCGTGAGGTGATACGAGCTCTGCCGGTGCCATCCTTGAGCTTTTTCAGCCAGGATCGGAATTTGCTGGATTCGATCTTCTTCATGAAATGTAGTCTATAAAATACAGAAAAGGCAAGGCTGCATATTTAGGGTCAAGCGTGTGCCTTGTTATTCCACTAATTAGAAAGTGAGACGGGCGACCCAGAGGTCGCCCGTTTTCGTTACTCAGCAGCTTGCGCCCGCAACCGTCTCCCAATCACGTCCATCAAATCACACCCATCGCGCAACGCTATCGTTAGCATTTTGCAAAAGTCCGAAAGCACCACCGTATCGGAGCTGATATCTGAACGAAACGCGATGTTTTCCAGCAGTTGGGTCACGGTGCGAATGCGGTAATCAGCCGTTTCGAAAAGAACGTCGAGCGGGGCCTCAGTGTCGATGAGCAGGGTAGCGGGGGTACAGTCAATGCCGGTGATGGGCATGTATCTGGTCATATTCAGAGCCTCGAAAATTAATGAGTCTCTCTGTGGATCGGGTCGCCAAACCCGGTCGCTTCTTGGGCGACAACGGACTATAGATCGCCCCGTTCCAGAGCCACAAGACGCCACTTTCCGAGCTTTGTGTAGGACCTTTAGCCCTGCATCAGTCGGCTTTTTGGGCTGCCGCGGGTCAGGCACTGCAGGCGACTGCTGCGCAGTCGAGCGGGAGCAAGCTCCCTCGCCACGGGGATCGCGCTCGACTTGTGTGGGTTGGCGCATCAGCTGTGGCAGCAGCTGTGTGGCTTGGCCTCGTCGTATTTATCGTGATGCCGCACCCAGTCCATGATTTCGTCTTCGTTGCGGCCCTTGGGCGTCAGGTCGAGGTAGTTGTAGGTGCCGACCAGCATGTCCAGGCCACGGGCGTAGGTGGAGTAGGTGTGGAAGATGTCGCCGGCTTCGTTGCGGTAGAAGACGCTCAGGCCGGGGAGTTCGCCTTCGGTGGTGTCGGTTTTTTCGTAGTTGTAGGTGGCTTTTCCACCGGCGGTGTCTTCGGCTTTGAAGCTGACGCCGAAGTCGTAGTTGAAGTCGCAGCCGTTGGACGAGACCCAGTCGAAGGTCCAGCCCATGCGGCGCTTGAACGGCTGGAACTCGGCGAAGGGGGCGCGGGAGACGGCGACCACGGCCACGTCGTGGTGGGCCAGGTGTTGGTTGGCGCCGTCGATGTGGTCGGAGAGGAACGAGCAGCCCTGGCAGCCTTCTGTCCAGCCGGGGCCGAACATGAAGTGGTAGATGATCAGTTGGCTGCGGCCGCCGAACAGGTCGGCCAGGCTCAGTTCACCGTGGGGGCCTTGGAAGCGGTAGGGTTTGTCGATTTTTACCCAGGGCAGGGCGCGGCGTTCGGCGCTGAGTTTGTCTCGTTCGCGGGTGAAGGCTTTTTCGTGGGCCAGGTGTTGGCGGCGGGCGGCGAGCCACTCTTCCCGCGAGACGACCGGATGATTCTCAACATTCATGATGAATTCTCCTGCATGGCAGAGCCGCTGAGTCGGCACTTTCTGTAAGTGGTCGTCTGGCTCTGGATGAATTCGACAGGCCGTTGGTCGGTTTGTGAAATAGCTAGCCGTTAAGCTTGTACACCGCGCGGTTGGATTCAGGGCTGCTTCGCAGCCCAACGGGGATAAATCCCCTCGCCACAATAAATTGGATAGGCCTCAAGTAAACAGCATTGCGCCCGGAAACCTGGCTGAACGGCGGCGCAGCACCTCGGTCACAACCTAGGTAGGCATCTCACTCTTCAGAGGATGGACCAGGATGACGACTTATAACTGGGACTTGATCGAAAAGTTGTTGCACGAAGTGCAGAACGGCGCCGGCCACAGTTTTACGCCTAGGCCTTATGCGGAGGAATACGCAGCTCAGAAGGCGGCGGCGGGTGAGGAAATCGAGAACCTCGATCATCTGAAAGCGGTCGCCGGGGAGTATGAAAAGTTACTGCTGGAGCGTGGCTATATCGAGCCGCGGCCGGAGGAAGAGGGCGGTAACGGCGAGAACTTCGTGCTGACGCCCCGTGGCTCGCGGTTGTTGAGCCTGATCGACAGCAGCATTCCGGGCAATGATCATCCGCGCCAGGTGCTGGATGAGCAGGACGATGCGCTGGATGAGTTTACGTTTGATGATTTGGCGTCCAAGGCGCAGATTGCCTAGGAACCAGGCACAAACCTTGTGGGAGCGAGCAAGCTCGCTCCCACATTGGATCTTCAGTGGTTTTAAGATCGTGCTGCTTTCAGGCACTTCAAGTCAGTGAAATCCTTCTTCACCCCGTCGATTTTCTTCAGCAGCCGTTCGCGCTGGGGCGGGGTGCTTTCGGCCATCAGGTCCACCAGCAGGCTGCGGGCCTGGGCTTCGGTTTTGCTGAAGGCCTCGTGATAGGCCGGGGTCCAGAGACTTTCCCGATTGACCAGCAGTTGCTCGATGCGTTTCGGGAAGTCAGGACTGTGGCGCTGGGCCACGGCTTCGCTGAACTGGTTTTGCCAGTGGGCGCGGTTGGCGATCCATTGCTGGTTCTGGTCACCCAAGGCGGTGGACCAGGCCATCACCCGTTGGTGCTGGGCTTCGTTGAGCGGGCCGAGCCAGTCGTCCAAGCGTTTGACCATGCGGTCGCTGCGTTCCTGGATCTGTTCCTGCAACGTCGGCTTGAGGTACTGCTGCTGGCGTTTGCGCTGATCCTTGACGAAGGCGGCATCCATGTCATCGACTTGGTCGTCGTTCAGGCCTTGCAGCAGTTCGATGGCCGAGGGAGTGATTTGCCGTGCGGTTTCGGCGATGGCGGCCTTGGCTTCTTGGGTACGTTGTTGCAAGGCTTCGTCGGTTACCTGGTCAGTTTTCACCATGGTCTTGAGGCGATCCAGCCAGTCGAGGTAGTCGGGCAATTGGGTTGTGCAATGCCAGGTCAGGTGGTCCTTGAGGCGTTCGTTGAACCAGTCTTTTTGCTCGCCTCTGATGTCCAGGTAATCATTGAGGGTCCAGGGGATGATCAGGTCGAGGTTGCGGTAGGCCAGGCCGATGCGGCTGCAGGCGGTGAGCGTCAGCAACAGGGCGATGAACATGGCAGTGCGGGTCAACCAGCGCGGCATGAGCGAGTCCTTGCGAAGGCGTAGGTGCTTTGTTTGAGCATCGCAGACGCGCGGCAGTTCAGCCGATTAAATGCGTAACGCTTAGTAAAAAGGGTGGGCCATCTTGAGGGTCAGCAGGCTGTCGCACTCGCTGTTGTGGCCCGAGTACGCCGAGCAACTGCTGCCGCTGAGGCTTGAGTCGCTGTAGATCAGATCCAGGTCGAGGCCCTTCCACGGACGGGAAATTTTCAACGACCAGTCGCTGAAGCTGCCGACATAACCGTTCTCCACCGAGACTGGCGTATTGAGTTGGTGGGTGGTGTATTTGGCGCTGATGCCAATGCCGAACGGCACGTTGCCGCCCAGGTCGGCGAACAGTGTGCTGTTCTGTTTGTCCGGGTCGTTGCTCAGGGCCGCGCCAAAACGGCTGCCGAGCACGGTCAGGCCGCCGTAGAACTCCTGGCTGTCGAGGGTATCGACGGTGGGGTAGCTGTAGTGGATCAGGCCGACTTCGTAGCCCAGGGTCTGGTCGAAGGGTTGTTTAAAGCCCATGTAGGAATCGACCTCAAGGTCGGCGGACGATGTCAGGCCGGCGCTGGGTGACCACTGGCCAACGTACCAGCCGCTGTCATGGCTCAGGTCCAACCCACCATGAAACGAGCCGGTGCTCGACGGCGTGACCAGGCCCTCGGCCATGCTACGGCTGGGAGTGGTGCCCAGTTTGAGATCGAAGTCGCCGAGTTCGCGTTGGAACACCTGCCCCTGGGCGAGGGAGCACGTCAGCAGGCTGATCGCCAGCGCAACAATAGGAATACGCATGCTTCACTCCATGAAATAGCGAGGAGCAGGAACTAAGCTGAAACGCTTGGGCTAGAGAGGTGAAAGCATACCGGCGAATGCTCGGCTGCGAAGGCCGTTCGTCGATTCATGGGAAATGGATAGGGCGGGGAGGGTTCCAGTCCAAGCGCTTCGAAACTCAAAGCGCTTTGGGACCAGGTGACGCGCAGGTTACTTCTTGCCCAGGCTGATCTGCTTGGACGGGCCGAATGTCTGGCCGCTGACGCCTTTGGCAATTTGCTGGATCTCGCCGCCGGACTTGAGGAACGCAGCGATCTGGTCGTTGATCGACTCGCTGGTTTCAACGGCTGGAGCTGGCTTTGCTTTGCTGTTGGATGCTTTTACGCGCATGACGGCCATTAACCTGTAGATAATTAATTGGGCCAGGCATCGTACAGGAAATACTTGACAATTGCTTGGCAAATATCCTTCTGAATTATCGCCAGCGTGATGGGAATAATCAGCCGTTATCCGGCAATAATTGCCCTAAGCCTCTGTTTTAAATAACAACCGTGTGAAGAATATTGTGCCGAGAAAGGACGGCATGCACCGTCTCCGGCCTGACGAATGGCTGTGCCTCGGATGGAAACCCAGGAAAATCAACGGTTGTGCCGGGCCTTCCAGGCAAACCTTGCCGGCGGCCACGAATCGCGCCGCAAAACCGGGTAGAATGCCGCCCACGCAATGAGGGTATTGGAAATGGCTTTAGTCGGGCGCTACAACAGTTTGCAAGTGGTTAAACACACTAACTTCGGTTTATATCTGGATGGCGGGGCGGACGGCGAAATTCTGCTGCCCAACCGTTATATCCCCAAGGATATTCCCAGCGAAGATGAAGACTGGCTCAATGTTTTTATTTATCTGGACAGCGACGACAAACTGATCGCCACCACCGAAAAACCAAAAGTGCAGGTCGGTGAGTTCGCCAGCCTGAAAGTGGTTGAGGTCAACAGCATCGGCGTGTTCCTGGACTGGGGCCTGCCCAAGGACCTGTTGCTGCCGTATTCCGAAGAAAAGCGCCAAATGACCGCCGGCGAATACTGCGTGGTGCACGTCTACCTCGACAAGCACACCCGTCGCATCACCGCCACGGCACGCCTGGATCGCTATCTGGACAAGACCCCGGCCAACTATACGCCGGGCCAGGAAGTGGATTTACTGGTCGCCGAAGCCACCGACATGGGGTTCAAGGCGATCATCAATAACAAGCACTGGGGCTTGATCCACAAGAACGAAATCTTCAAGTTCATGCGCGCGGGCATGCAGGAAAAAGGTTTCATCAAGGAGATTCGCCCAGACGGCAAGATCAGCCTGAGCCTGCAGCCGGTGGGCCAGGAAGCTGCCACTAGCCTGAACGCCAAGATTCTCGCCAAGTTGCGAGAGAACAACGGCACCCTGGCGGTCAGCGACAAGAGCGACCCGGCGCTGATCAGCAGCCTGTTTGGCGTGAGCAAGGGCAACTTCAAGAAGGCCATTGGTGCGCTGTACAAGAATGGGCAGATTGTCATTCATGCCGATCGCATTGAATTGAGCTAACTGCACACAATTCCTGTGGCGAGGGAGCTTGCTCCCGCTGGGCTGCGAAGCAGCCCCAAACCAGATGCACTCAATCCAAGCTAAGACACCGAGGTAGCATGTTCGAAGGGGCCGCTTCGCGCCCCAGCGGGAGCAAGCTCCCTCGCCACAGGTTGATCTTCGCTGTATACAAAATCTTGCACCTTTAGCATGCACCTGCGCCCTGTTCGTGGGCGTATGCCTGTTCCTGCGTGGTGTTTCTCTGCGCCACACACCCCGGTTTGTCTAACATCCAGCGCCTATGGCACGCATTCTGCGTGGAAACGCGTATACAAACCATGCCGGCTCCCGTGCGCAGTATGGTGAGCAGGTCGATACGGGGGCACGGCGGTACTCAAAGGAGCCCCGCAATGTCCGAGCAATTGCCCAATGGCTACAGCCCCCGCCTTTACAACGAGGACCTGGGCCCACTGCCGCAGAAATGGAATTGGTACAACATCTTCGCGTTCTGGATGAGTGATGTGCACAGCGTGGGCGGTTATGTCTTCGCCGCCAGTCTGTTCGCCTTGGGCCTGGCGAGTTGGCAGGTGCTTATCGCCTTGCTCGGCGGGATCTGCATCGTGCAGTTGATCGCCAACCTGGTCGCCAAGCCGAGCCAACAGGCGGCGGTGCCGTACCCGGTGATCTGCCGACTGGCGTTCGGGGTGTTCGGGGCGAATATTCCTGCGGTCATTCGCGGTTTGATCGCCGTGGCCTGGTACGGCATTCAGACTTACCTGGCCTCCAGCGCGCTGATTATCGTGGTGCTGCGGTTTTTTCCTTCGATGGAGGTCTACGCGACGCCGCATTTTGCCGGTTTGTCCTACCTGGGTTGGTTCGGTTTCCTCAGCTTGTGGTTCGTCCAGGCGCTGGTGTTCTGGACCGGTATGGAATCGATCCGTCGTTTCATCGACTGGGCGGGGCCGGTGGTGTACGCCGTGATGTTCCTGTTGGCCGGCTGGATCGTGTGGAAGGCCGGTTGGAGCAACATCAGCTTCACCCTGGCGGAAAAGTCCTTGTCCGGCTGGCAGGCGTTCGGCCAAGTGATCGTGGCGACGGCCCTGGTGGTGTCGTACTTTTCCGGTCCGACCCTGAATTTCGGCGATTTCAGCCGTTACTGCCGGAGCATGTCTGACGTGCGCAGGGGTAATTTCTGGGGATTACCGGTGAATTTCCTGGCGTTCTCCCTGGTCACCGTGGTGATTGTTTCCGGGACCTTGCCGGTGTTCGGTGAAATGCTCCACGACCCGATAGCCACCGTGGCGCGCATCGACAACGACGTGGCGGTCTTGCTGGGGGCCTTTGCCTTCGTGACGGCGACCATCGGCATCAACATTGTCGCCAACTTCGTCTCGCCGGCCTTCGACTTCGCCAACGTCGCTCCCAGCAAAATCAGCTGGCGCGCTGGTGGCATGATCGCGGCGCTGGCCTCGATTTTCATCACGCCGTGGAACCTGTTCAATAACCCTGAAGTGATCCACTACACCCTGGACGTGTTGGCGGCGTTTATCGGCCCGCTGTTCGGGATTCTGCTGGTGGATTACTACCTGATCAAAAAACAGCAGATCGACGTCGATGCGCTGTTCAATGACGGGCCCAGCGGGCGCTATTACTACAGCGGCGGCATCAACTGGACGGCGGTGAAGGCGTTGATTCCGGCGACGCTGATGGGGGTGGCGATCACCTTCACGCCGATGCTGCAATCGATGGCCAATTTTGCCTGGTTTACCGGTTGCTTCCTCGGCGGGGTGTTGTATTTCGCCTTGGCGCGACGCGAGCCGGCCACGCAGTCGAGCAAGGCGTTCAGCCCGGCCGGCCAGGCCTGATCAACGCAGGGCGGTCTGGGCGCAAGGGTTCGCCGCGCCCCGGCTGGCGGGCCGCAGCAACAGGCCACCGGCCAGCACCAGGCCGCTGCCGGCAATGATCAGTGCCGGTTGCAGGCCGCCGCTGAAATGGCTGCTCAGCGCCGCCAACAGGGGGCCGCTGAGCTGGCCCACGGCAAAGCAGGCGGTCAACAGGCCAGCGTTGCGCTGGGTGGCGTGGGGCGCCAGTTCCCGGGAGCGCAGCATCACCAGTTGCATGCAGGCCAGGAACGGCGTGCCACAGAGGATCACCCCCAGCGCCAGCCCCGGCCCGCTGCCCAGCAGGCAGGCAAATACCCCGGCGGCTTGCAGCCAGAGCGTGCCGATCAGCCAGCGGCCGGTGGTGTTCGGGTTCGGCCGCCGCCGGCTGACCAGCAACACGCCGCTGGCGGCGGCCAGGCCGAAGCAGGGCCAGAACAGATCGGCCAGCCATTGGCCGTGGAACTGCGCCGAGGCCATTTGCGACAGGAACGTCGCCGGAATGATGTAGCCCACGCCGTACAGGGCGTACACCACGCCCAGTCGAGCGATGCCGGTGTTCGGCGAAGGGGCGGTCGGCCCTGCGACAGGTGCTGCGGCTGCCGGCTGCGGCAGGATCGGCAAGATCACCAGCAACATCGCCAAGGCCACGCCGGCATACACCAGCCACAGGGTGGCGGAGGTCTGGCCCAGTAGGTTCGAGCCGAGGGCGAGCAGGCCGGTCAGGAAAATCCCCAGGCCCGGGCCGGCAAACACCAAGGCACCGAGCCGTGGCCGTTCCACCGCCGCGGCCAAGGGTTGGCTCAGGGCGGTGATCATCACCATCACCCAGGCGCTCGCCACGCCGGTGCCGAAGCGCAACGCCAGGTGCGGCCAGAAGCCCCAGGCCCAGAACGACGCCAGGGTCAGCAGCACGCACAGCCACAGGCCGCCGAGCAACCGCCGCCGCACCTGTTCCGGACGACGGGCGAACATGGCGTCCAGCGCGCCAAGGAAATACCCCAGGTAGTTGGCGGCGGCAATCAGACCGGCGGCGGTCAAGTCGACCTGACCTTCGCCGATCAAATGAGGTAACTGGGGCGTCAAGGCGAAGCGGCCAATGCCCATGGCCATCATCAGCGCGATGAAACTGCCGAGCAGGCGAATAAGAGGTGACATGGTCGTTCTCCGGTGTCGGGGCGAATGACCGTCAGGCTAGGACTGATTGACTTTCATTAAAAATGAATAATAGTGAGTAACTTGTTCTTTTTTTGAGAAGGTCATGGAGTTCAGCCAACTGCGGATTTTCCAGGCCGTGGCCGAGGAAGGTTCCATCACCCGGGCCGCCGAGCGCCTGCACCGGGTGCCGTCGAACCTGTCGACCCGGCTCAAGCAGCTTGAAGAGCAACTGGGCGTGGACCTTTTCCTGCGGGAGCGTCAGCGTTTGCAGTTGTCGCCGGCAGGAAAAGTCCTGCTGGACTACGCGGCCAAGCTGTTCGCCTTGCACGACGAGGCCCATGCCGCCGTGCAGGGCGGGCAGCCGGCCGGGGACTTCCTGCTGGGCACGATGTACAGCACGGCGGCGACGCATTTGCCGGACCTGCTGGCGGCTTATCACCGGGCGTATCCGGCGGTGAACCTGCAAGTGCAATCGGGGCCCAGTGGCGAGCTGCTTGAAGGCCTGCTCACCAACCGGCTCGACGCGGCGCTGGTGGACGGCCCGCTGGAGCTCGCGGGGTTGGATGGCGTGCCGTTGTGCGACGAGCGGTTGGTGCTGATTACCGAGGCCGATCATCCGCCGGTTCGCAGTGCCCTGGATGTGCAGGGCCGCGCGGTGTTCACGTTCCGGCGTGGTTGTTCGTACCGGATGCGATTAGAGGCCTGGTTTGCCCATGATCACGCGACCATGGGCCGGGCGATGGAAATCGAGTCTTACCAGGGGATGCTGGCGTGTGTGATCGCCGGGTCCGGGGTGGCGTTGATGTCCGAGTCGATGCTGGCCAGCCTGCCGGGCCGCGAGCGGGTATCGGTGCATTCGCTGGCCGAGCCGTTCGCCAGTGCCACCACGTGGCTGATGTGGCGCAAAGGCATGGTCGGGGCCAACCTCAACGCTTGGATTGAATTGCAACAACAGGCCTGGCCGCGAACGCCCATGACGACGGCGCAATCGGCTTGAACTCCGGGAGGTGGATTTGGATCAATTCAGTAACAGATCATTGCAAACTGAGACGAGCATTGCGTAGAACATCGGACTATTATCAGTGCGAAGGGGCCACAGTAATTTGCCGCTCGTACCACCCTGAGGGGGCACCACGATGAAAGAGAAAATCCAGAATTGGCTTCATGACCTGGGTGTCGCGCTTGGCCTGATCGAGCCACCGATGCAACCGATACCGATCCGCACCGATGACGAGCAACGCCGCCGCCAACCGCGCCGCCGGTAACTACACCGCAGAATTTGGAGAGATCGCAGTCTTCGACCGTTTCAAACGAGACGGCCGAGGACTGCGATCTTTTATTTTGTATGCAATCTGTGGCGAGGGAGCTTGCTCCCGCTGGGCTGCGAAGCGGACCCCATCAGCTCCTGAGCCCTTTCTGACACACCGAGGCGCCTGGCTTTGGGCGCGCTTCGCGCACCAGCGGGAGCAAGCTCCCTCGCCACGGGTACTGCGTCGTACCGGTTAGATCGCCTTGGCCACCGCACTCGGCCGTGGCGACAACAAGCTCACCAGCACAAAACTCACCAGCGCCACGCTCAGGCTGTAGTAGATCGGCGTGTTGGCGTCCAGGCCATCCTTGAGCATGAAGAACAGCGCGGTCAGGAAGCCCAGCGACATGCTGGTGATCGCGCCGGCGGTGGTGGCGCGTTTCCAGTAGATGGCGCCGATCAGCGGGATCAGCATGCCGCCCACCAACAGGTTGTAGGCCAGGGTCAGGGCGCTGATGACGTCGCTGACCACCAGGGCGATCACCAGGACCACCGCCCCCATCAGCAGGGTCGCGATGCGGTTTTCGTGGACGTCGCCACTGCCGCTTTCACGGCCCTGGCGCAGACGGGGCAGCAAGTCCTGGACCACCGTGGTGGACGCCGCGAGCAGGCCCGCTGCGGCGGTGGACATCAAGGCTGCCAGGGCTGCGGCGATCACCAGGCCGCGAATACCGTTGGGCAGGCTGGTCTGGACGATGCTGGCGAAGGCGTTGTTGACGTTTTCCAGGTCCGGCAGCAATACCTTGGCCGCCATGCCGATCAACGCACCGGCCAGGCCGTACAGCACGCAGTACAGGCCGGCGGCGGTGCCGGCCACTTTGGCCACGCCTTCACTGCGAGCGGTGAACACCCGCTGCCAGATGTCCTGGCCGATGAAGATGCCGAAGAAGTAGATCAGGAAGTAGGTGAGGATGGTGTCCCAGCCAATCGCGGTGAAATCGAAGTAACTGGCCGGCAATGCCGCCACCATCGCGTCCCAGCCACCGGCATCGACGATGGACATCGGCATCAGCAGGAACACCAGGCCAACGGTCATGATCAGGAATTGCACGATGTCGGTGAGGGTCAGCGACCACATGCCGCCGATGGTGGAGTACAGCACCACCACGCCACCGCCCACCAGGATCGACACCCAGAACGGCAAGCCGAACAGCACCTGCATCACGGTGCCGATGGCGATGGTCGAGGTGGCGCCGATCATCAGTGCGTAAACCAGCATGATCAGCGCACTGGCCTGGCGCGCGGCCGGGTTGTAGCGGCGCTCCAGCACCTGGGTCACGGTGTAGATCTTGAGCTTGAGCAACGGCTTGGCGAGGAACAGGCTCAGGCCGACGATGCCCAGGCCGATGGCGCCGCACAGCCAGAATCCGGAAATACCGTAGACGTAGCCCAGGCGCACGGTGCCAATGGTGGACGCGCCGCCCAGGACGGTGGCGGCCATGGTGCCCAGGTAAAAGCCCGGGCCGAGATTGCGCCCGGCGACCAGGTAGTCGTCACGGGTTTTAGCGCGGCGCATGCCGTACCAGCCGAGGGCGATCATGCCAGTGGCGTAGAGAAGAACGACGATTAAGTCCAAAGCCATGATGGCGTGTCTCCGATTGTCTTTTTTATAGGAAGTCGGGGTGATGCCCTCCCTGGCACCGCGCCCTCAGTGCGAACGTGCTTGTGTGGCGAGGGAGCTTGCTCCCGCTGGGCTGCGAAGCAGCCCTTGATAGCGACTGCTGCGCAGTCGAGCGGGAGCAAGCTCCCTCGCCACAGGGGGGTTGTTGGCTCGGGTCAGACGGTCTGCCTGAGGGAGGGGCTATCGATTGACACCGAAGAGCCTTTGCTCCGCGGATCATCCGGCCCGTACACCGCCGCCGGTTCCGGGAATAACCCAAGCAGCACCAGGTACACCACCGAGGCCAACCCCAGGGTCACCGGCAGGCTGATGTCGATCCCACCGGCCAGTTCCCCCAGCGGCCCGACGAACTGCCCCGGCAGGTTGACGAAGCACAACCCCACCAGCGCGCTGGGAATCCACGCCCCGAGGCCGCGCCAGTTCCAGCCATGGCTGAACCAGTAGCGCCCGCCGGTTTCGCCGCGGGTGAACACTTGCAGGTCGTCCGGGCAGTAGAAGCCGCGGCGCACCAACAGGCCGATGATCATGATCACCATCCACGGTGTGGTGCAGGTGATGATCAGCACGGCGAAGGTCGAGACGCTCTGCACCAGGTTCGCCGCGAAGCGCCCGATGAAGATGAACGCAATCGACAGCACGCCGATCAGCAGCGTCGCCTTGACCCGCGACAGCACTCGTGGAAACACGCTGGACATGTCCAGCCCGGTGCCATACAGCGACGTGGTGCCGGTGGACATGCCGCCGATCACCGCGATCAGGCACACCGGCAGGAAGAACCAGCTCGGCGAAACCGCCAGCAGGCCGCCCACGTAGTTGTTGGCCGCGATGTAGTCCGGCGCCTTGATCGCCACGATGGTGGCGGTGGCGAGGCCGAACAGGAACGGGATCAACGTCGCCAGCTGCGCAGCGATCACGGCCAGCATGATGCGGCGCTTGGGCGTGTTGCGGGGGATGTAGCGCGACCAGTCACCCAGGAACGCACCGAAGGAAATCGGGTTGCTCATGGCCACCAGCGCCGCGCCGATAAACGCCGCCCAGAAGCCCGGCTGGCCGAGGCTGACGGTGCCGGCGAACTGGCTGTCGAAGGTCGGTGCGAAAGCCAGGATACCCAGCAAAAACAGCAGGCTGGCGGCCCACACGGCGATGCGGTTGACCCACAGCATGAAGCGAAAGCCGTAGATGCACACCGTCAACACCAGCAGGGCAAACAGGCCGTAGGCCAGGCCCAGGCTCAGGTCGGTTTCCGGCACGCCGATCAGCCGCTTGGCGCCGCCGATCAACGCGTCCCCCGAACTCCACACCGACAGCGAGAAGAACGCGATGGCGGTCAGCAACGAGAGGAACGAGCCGACGATCCGCCCGTGCACGCCGAAGTGCGCACCGGAAGAAACCGCGTTGTTGGTGCCGTTGAGCGGGCCGAACAGGCCCATGGGGGCGAGGATGATCGACCCCACCAACACCCCTAGCACAATCGCCCAGACACCGGCCTGGAATGACAGGCCGAACAGCACCGGGAAACTGCCGAGCACGGCGGTGGCAAAGGTATTGGCGCCACCGAAGATCAGGCGAAACAAGTCCCCCGGGCCGGCGGTTCGCTGGTGGTCCGGGATCTGTTCGACCCCGTTGGTTTCAATTTGCGTAAGGCTTTTATCGTTATTGTTATTCATGATCTGCTCCGATCATCAAGGCGCGCTCATCGTGTGTGAGCGTCGCCTGTTTGGCTAAGGGGGTGGCAGCCCTTCCGGCATGGCGGACAAATGTTCATGGCAGGCCAGCCATAGGCCCTGTTGTTCTTGTGCGCGGCCTTCCTGTTTGCGGAACAGGATGGTTTCGCGCTCCTGGCTAAAGTGTCGCTCCCCTTGCATGCGCAGCTCGGTGGCCACGTCATGGATGAAAATCGCCACGTCCCCTTGCAGGCTGACGAAGGCGTTGCTTGAGGTGCACGTGAGCACCTCGAAGCCATCCTCGGAGCGCCAGCGATCCCACAACGCCTGGTAGGCATCGCGTGACAGCAGGGGCTGTTCGAGGGTGTAGAACACGAAGCTCGCATCGGTGGTGAACGCGCCGAAGTAGGCGTCGCGGTCATTACGGGCGAAGGCCGACACCAGATCGGCGGCGGCCTCGAGAACCTGCTGTTGCTCGTTCATGGGCGCACCTCAGCGATGAACCACACCGGGCAGCACGCAGAGCATCTCGTACAGCAGGTTGGCGCCCAGCAACGAGGTGTTGCCGGTGGTGTCGTACGGCGGCGAGACTTCTACCAGATCGCAGCCGACCAGGTCGAGGCCCTGGCAGCCGCGCACGATTTCGATCGCCTGGATGGTGGTCAACCCACCGATTTCCGGGGTGCCGGTGCCAGGCGCCCAGGCTGGGTCGATACCGTCGATGTCGAAGCTCAGGTACACCGGGCCACCGCCGACTTTCTCACGCACTTCGGCCATCAGCGGGGCGAGGGATTTGTGCCAGCACTCTTCGGCCTGGACCACACGGAAACCCTGGTTACGGCTCCAGTTGAAATCATCGGCGGTGTAGCCCTGGGCCCGCAGGCCGATCTGCACCACGCGGTCGCAATCGAGCAAGCCTTCTTCGACGGCGCGGCGGAAGGTGGTGCCGTGGGCGATCTTCTCGCCGAACATGTGGTCGTTCACATCGGCGTGGGCGTCGATGTGCACCAGGCCGACCTTGCCGTGTTTCTTGTGGATCGCCCGCAGGATCGGCAGGGTGATGGTGTGGTCGCCACCCAGGGTCAGGGGGATGACGTTGTGTTCGAGGATCTTGTGGTACGACTCCTCGATGATCCGCACCGCGTCCAGCAGGTTGAAGGTGTTGATCGGCACGTCGCCGATGTCGGCCACCGACAGCGAGTCGAACGGCGCGGCGCCAGTGGCCATGTTGTAGGGGCGGATCATCACGGATTCGGCGCGGATCTCCCGCGGCCCGAAACGGGTGCCGGCGCGCAGGGAGGTGCCGATGTCCAGCGGCACGCCAACGAACGCAGCGTCCAGGCCGGCAGCGGTTTGCAAATGGGGAAGTCGCATCATGGTGGCGATGCCGCCGAAGCGCGGCATTTCGTTGCCGCCCAGTGGTTGGTGCAGAATCTTGTCCACGGGTAGGGCCTCATCGTTGTTTTACTTATCAGGGGCCGATTCTGCGAAAAGCGGTTGCCGTGAAGAATCGCTGGGGGCAAATACTTAGTTCAGATTTTTCTAAACTAATGGTGGGCGGGGCGATAGACTCCCAATCCGTGCAGTATCCCGTGTGGTCTGGGGGACATGGTGCCCCTGTGGCGAGGGAGCTTGCTCCCGCTGGGCGGCGAAGCCGCCCCAAAACCAATCACCTCGGTGCCTCAGGCAGATTGCAGCGATAGGTTTACGACGGCTGCGCCGCCGAGCGGGAGCAAGCTCCCTCGCCACAAAAGCTCTGCAAGTTCTATGTCCCGTGAGTTCAGGAGTATCTGATGGCCAACGCTCTACCCGACCTGAAACTGCTGCGCATTTTCGTCAGCGTGGTTCGGCACCAAGGGTTCGCCAATGCCCAGCACGAACTCAACCTGTCCACGTCGGCCATCAGCACCTACATGAGCCAACTGGAATCGGCCTTGGGCCTGGTGTTGTGTCATCGCGGCCGGGGTGGCTTCAGTCTGACCAGCAAGGGCGAGCTGTTCCATCAGGAAACCTTGCGCCTGCTGGGCGAGCTCGAAGGGTTCGAGCAGTACGCCGCCGCGCTTAAAGGGGAACTGCGCGGCACCTTGAACCTGGGGGTGATCGATTCCACTGTCAGCGACAAGGCCCTGCCGTTTGCCGAAGCCATTGGCGCCTACAGCCAGGAGCATCCGGCGGTGCATTTGCACCTGTCGGTCATGAGCCCTTATGAGTTGCAACTGGGCGTGCAGGATAATCGCCTGGACCTGGCCATCGGTGCGTTTTCCACGCGCATGAGCGGGCTGGTCTACATGCCGCTGTACCGTGAGCAGCACTGGTTGTACTGCAGCAACCGCCACCCGTTGTTCAACGAGCGGCGCATTCCCGAGCAGGTCATCACCCAACAGCGCATGGTCGGGCGCGGTTACTGGAGCCAGGCCGAACTGGCGCGCCACGGCTTCAAGCACAGCGCGGCGACGGTGGAGAGCATGGAGGCGCAGTTGATCCTGGTGCTGTCCGGTGCCTACGTCGGTTACCTGCCCGAGCACTACGCCCAGGCCTGGGTCGACAAGGGCGACTTGCGCGTGCTGCTGCCAGCGACCTTTGGTTATCAGGCGCCGTTTTCGATGATCGTACGCCGTGGTCGTAGCCGCGAGCCGCTGATCCAGACCTTCCGCGATTTGCTCAAAGCTCAACTGAATCAGGCCTGACCATGTCCAGAATCCAATGCCCGCGTTGCCACAGGCCGCAAAGCCATTGCCTGTGCCCGCTGATCCCCAGCCTCGACAGCCGCACCCGCGTCTTGCTGTTGCAGCATCCCAGTGAAGTGAACCATGCTTTGAATACCGCCCGGCTGGCGGCATTGGGACTCAATAATGCCGAGTTGATCGTGGGTGAGGTGTTCGAGGATTTGCCCCGGTTGCTCAATCAACCGGGGTATCAGGCGCGCTTGCTGTTTCCCGGCGACGAGGCGCAGCCGTTGCAAGCCTATGTCCTGTCCGATGAGCCGCTGCTGTTGGTCGTTCCCGATGGCACCTGGCGCAAGGCGCGCAAGTTGCTGCACCTCAACCCGTTGCTGGCGGCACTGCCGAGAGTGACCCTGGCCGAAGGCGCTGTGTCCCGTTACCGCTTGCGCAAGGCGCCCGGACCGGGGGCGTTGTCGACGGTGGAGGCGATTGTCCAGGCGTTGCAAACGCTGGAGGCGCCGACGAGTTTCGAGGCGTTGTTGAGGCCGTTCGAAGCGCTGATCGAAGGGCAGATTGCGGCGATGGGGGAGGAGACTTACCAGAAGAACCATGGAGGGGTTTAGAGGCCCCTGTGGCGAGGGAGCTTGCTCCCGCTCGGCGGCGCAGCCGTCGTAAAACCTACTGGCGCGGTCTGTCTGATACAGCGAGGTGAATGGTCTTGGGGCTGCTTCGCAGCCCAGCGGGAGCAAGCTCCCTCGCCACAGGGGTTAACCATGTCCCCGGACCAAACAGGCGAGTCAAATCCAGATCAGCGCTCGCGCATCGCCTCGGTCCGCGCCTTCAACACCGGCTTGAGCAAGTAATCCAACACACTCTTCTCTCCGGTAATGATATCCACCGTCGCCACCATTCCTGGAATGATCAGCAAGGGTTTGGCATCCCCGCCCAAGTGGTTTTTGTCGGTGCGCACCTGGATCAGGTAGAAGCTGTTGCCCTTGTCGTCGGTGATGGTGTCGGCGCCGATCAGTTCGAGCTTGGCGCTCAGCCCGCCGTAGATGGTGTAGTCGTAGGCGCTGAACTTGACCATGGCTTTCTGGCCCGGGTGCAGGAACGCCACGTCCTGGGGGCGGACCTTGGCTTCGATCAGCAGGTTGTCTTCCAGGGGCACGATTTCCACCATGTCGTTGCCTGGCTGCACGACGCCGCCGATGGTGTTGACCTTCAGTTGCTTGATCACCCCATGCACGGGCGAGACCACCGTAGTGCGTGTCACGCGGTCGTCGATGGCGATGCTCGATGCGGTGATTTTCGACAGTTCGGTGCGTTTCTCGTTGAGGTCCTTGGCTGCTTCGGAGCGAAAGGTCTGTTCCGATTCGTCGATCTTGCTCTTGATCTCGTTGATCGCCGATTCGGCTCGGGGAATGGCCAGGGTGGTGGCGTTGAGCGAGCCGCGGATTTCCACCGCGCTGCGTTTGAGCCGCAGGATCTCCACCGGTGATACCGCCCCGGTGCGCACCAGCGGGGCGGACATGTTCATTTCTTCTTGCAGCAAGGCCAGGGCCGAGCTGAACTGGCCTTGCTTGGAGCGAAACTCCGCCAGCTCCTGGGTCTTCTGCCGCAGCTGTTCGGTCAGGGTCCGTTGTTCACTGGCCAGGCGCCGCTGGCGTTGTTCGTACAGTGAGCGCTCGTCCTCGGCCACTTGCGGGGCCTTGGCGATCACCTCGGCCGAAAGATTGAACGGCCGGCCCTCGGCCTCGGCCGACAGACGCTCGACCTGGGCGGTCAAGGCATAGCGGTCGGCTTCGCTCTCGCCCTTGTTCGACTGATATCGGGTGTCATCCAGGCGCAGCAGGGTGTCGCCCTTGTTCACCATCTGGCCTTCACGGACGAAAATCTCGGTGACGATGCCGCCCTCCAGGTTCTGGATCACCTGGATCTTGCTCGACGGAATCGCCTTGCCTTCACCGGTGGTGACTTCCTGCAACACCGCCAACTTCGCCCAGACCAACCCGGTGACGATCAACCCGGCGGCCAGCCACACGGTGACCCGCGAGCGCCGGGGCGAATCCTGCAGCGTGGCGCCGGCGGTTTCCGGCATGAACTCGCTTTCGGCGCTTTTGCTGAAACTGCCGAAGTAGCTTCGAGCGGTTGAATCCGGTGTTTGGGCTGACATGGAGCGGTACCCGTCGGTTAAGTGAAGTGGAGCCGGTCGCTGCTTTTTAGAAAAGAGCGGGTGCTGCTTTTAGAAGAGAGCTGGGCGCTGCTTTTTGTGGCGAGGGAGCTTGCTCCCGCTCGGCGGCGAAGCCGTCGTAAAACCTGTCGAGGCGGTCCGTCTGACACAATCGGGTGAATGGCTTGGGGGCTGCTTCGCAGCCCAGCGGGAGCAAGCTCCCTCGCCACAGGTGTTGTGGGGGCTGTTAAACCGCCGCCGTTCCCACCCGTCCCTTGCGCAACGCATCGATGACTGCTTCCTTCGGTCCATCCGCCACGATCCGTCCGTTGTCCAACACCACCAAGCGGTCCACCAGGCTCAGCATCGAGGTGCGGTGGGTGACCAGCAGCACGGTCTTGCCCTGTACATGGGTGTGGAGTTTTTGCCGCAGGACGTCTTCGCTGCTGTTGTCCATGGCGCTGGTGGGTTCGTCCAGCAGCAGGATCGGCGGGTCGAGCAGCAAGGCCCGGGCCAGCAGCACGGCTTGGCGCTGACCACCGGAAAGCAACTGCCCGCGCTCGCCCACCGGGCGGTCGAAACCTTGGGGATGTTGGCGCGCCAGTTCGGTGACACCGGTCAGTTCCGCCACTTCCAACATGCGCGCGTCGCTGATGTAACGGGCGCCCAAGGTGAGATTGTCCCGCAGGCTACCGGCCAGCAGCGGCAGGTCATGGGCAACGTAGCCGATCTGTTGGCGCAGGTCGGCGACGTCCAGTTGCCGCAGGTCCAGGCCGTCGAGCAGCAACTGGCCTTCCTCCGGCGCATAGAAACCCATCACCAGGCGCGCCAGGGTGCTCTTGCCCGAGCCACTGCGGCCGATGATCCCGACCCGTTCGCCGGGCTTGAGGCTGAAGCTGATGTTCGCCAGTGCTGGGCTGCTCTGGCCGTTGTAGTGGAAGGTCACGCCGCTGACGTCCAGCGCGCCCTGCAACTGGGTGCGATCCAGCGGCCGTTGTTTGGCATCGCGTTCCTGGGGCAGCGCCATCAGGGCATCGGTGCTGCGCATGGTGAGCTGGGCTTGCTGGTAACGGGTGATCAGCCCGGCGATCTGCCCGAGCGGGGCGAGCACCCGGCTGCCGAGCATATAGGTCGCCACCAGCGCGCCGACGCTGAGGTTGCCGGCGATGATGCTGTAGACCCCGGCGACGATGGTCGCCATGCCGGCCAGTTGTTGCAGGAACAACGTGCCGTTGGTCGCCAGAGCCGAGAGGTTGCGCGCGTGGCTTTCCAAGCGGGTGAGGGCTCCGTGGGTGCTTTCCCACTGATGCTGGCGCTCGCTCTCGGCGCTGCAGGCCTTGAGGGTTTCCAGGCCGCCGAGGGTTTCGATCAGCAGAGCCTGGCGCTGGGCGCCGAGGGCCAGGCTTTTTTGCACGGTGTCGCGCAGGCGCACCTGGATGATCATCGCGAAGACAATGGTGATTGGAAACGCCACCACTGGAATCACCACCAGCCAGCCGCCCAACAGGCCGATCACCACCAGCATCAGCAGGGCGAAGGGCAGGTCGATCAGGCTGGTGAGGGTCACCGCCGTGAGGAATTCGCGCAGGCCCTGGAAGTCGTGGATGCTCTGGGCGAAGCCGCCGATGGTCACGGGCTTGGCCTTCATCGCCATGCCGGTGATGCGCTCGAACAGGGTGGCGGAGAGAATCACGTCGGTTTTCTTGCCGGCGGTGTCCAGCAGATGGGCGCGCACCACCCGCAACACCAGTTCGAAACCGGTGCCGATCAACAGCCCCACGGCCAGCACCCACAAGGTCGACGTGGCCTGGTTCGGCACCACGCGATCGTAGGTCTGCATGACGAACAGCGGCACCATCAGGCCTAGCAGGTTGATCAGGAAACTCGCCAGGATCGCGTCGCTGTACAGCCAGCGCGACAGTTTCAAGGTGTCGCGAAACCACGCCTCGACCCGCGGCACCAGGGGCGCGCGCAGGTCTTCGAGTTCATGGCGCGGCCGGGCGAATAGCGCCTGGCCACTGTAGTCGAGGGTCAGTTCCTCGCGGCTGACCCACTGCTCGCCACCATCGGCTTCGCTGGGCAGGATCAGTGCCTTGCCATCCTCGCCCCAGCGCCGCAATACCGCACAGCGGCCCCCCGCCAGGATCAGCATCACTGGCAGGTTCAGGGGGGAGATGTCCGCCAGCTCACGACGCAACAGCCGCGCCTGCAAGCTTGCCCGGGCCGCTGCGCGGGGCAGCAGGTCCAGGCTCAAGCGTTGGTGCGCCATAGGGAGCCCGGCGCTGAGGCTGGCGCGGCTGACCGTCGCGCCATGGAGTTTGCAGAGGATCAACAGACCGTCCAGCAAGGGATCATCGAAATTCAGGCGCGGATCAGCGCCAAGGGTTGCGGGTTCCATGCTGGTCACAGTGTTCGCTCCCATTTTTTTTCGAGGGGGCTACTTCAGTTCCGGCAGCCGAGCCTGGTTCTTGACTTCGGTCTGCGCGACCGTATCGGCCGGCAGCACGATCCGTTGTTTGTGCAACAGCAGGCCCATGTTCGCCAGCACCCGGTACATCGAGTACTCCTCGGTGTAACGCACCTCGGTGTAGCGACGGTTGGCGTTGTACAGCTCGTTTTCGCTGTCGAGCAGGTCGAGCAGGGTGCGCTGGCCGAGACCGAACTGATCCTGGTATGCGGCGCGCACACGGGCGGTGGTGTCGGCGTATTCGCGGGCGGTGGGGGTCTGTTTGCGGGCGTTGAGCATCGCGTTCCAGGCCAGGCGCGTGTCTTCGTTGAGCTGGCGCAGGGCATTGTTGCGGATGTCCATGGCCTGGTTGATCTGGTGGGCGTTGGACGCCAACCGCGCCTTGTCGCTGCCACCGCGGAACAGGTTGTAGTTCATCACCACGCCGACCCGCCAGTTGTTGTCGTGACCTTCTTCGCCACCGATGTTGTTATTGGCGCCCACCGCTGCCTCGGCGTCGAAGCGTGGGTAGAACGGCGACTTCGCCACTTCGTACTGGCTCTCGGCGGACTGTATGTCGGCCTGGGCCGATTTCAGGTAGGGGTTGTTATCCACCATGCTTTGCTGGGCTTCGCGCAGGTCGGCGGGGATTTCGCCTTTGGTCGAGGGCGGTGTCTCCAGCTCATCGGGCATGCGTCCGACCACGCTGTAGAAGTTGGCCTCGGCGTCGGCCAAGTCGACCTGGGCGGTGTCGTAGTTGTTTTCCGCCAGGGCCCGACGGGCATTGGACTGGTCGGAGTCGGCCGTACTGCCCACCCCTCGCTCGGTGCGCAGGCCGATCTGGTCGTTGACCCGCAGGTGCGCCTGCAGATTGTTCTTGGCCAGGGTCACCAGCTCGCGGCGCTTGAGCACTTCCAGGTAGACCTCGATGGTGCGTAGCGCCAGGTCCTGGGCGGTGCCTTGGGCGTAATAGGCCCGGGAGTTGACCACGCCCTGGGTGCGGTCCACTTCATTGGCAGTGTTGAACCCGTCGAAGATCATCTGCCGCAGGCGCAGCTCCGATTGGGTATAGGTGAGGATGTTGGTGTGGTGGTTGCCCAAGGCCCGGGTGTTGGTGTTGTCGCTATAGCCACGACCGTAACCGGCATTCAAATCCACCGATGGGAAAAAGCCCCCTCGGGCGACCTTGACGTCTTCATTGGCCGACAGACGGCTGTCCACCCGTTGTGCCAGCTCTGGGTGAGTGGCAATGGTGCTCTGGATCGCCTCGGTCAAGGACATTGCCTGCGCCTGAGAAGAGCAGGCCATGGCCAGTAAAACCGCGCTGCAGAGGGGGGTTAGAACGCGCATGGGGTGCATCTCCTGAGGTCTGTAGTGCTTCGCTTGTCGCCAAAATATTGACGTATTAAAGATCAAAACCGTTTCAACCTTGTAACAACACAGCTAAGAACATCCTGAGCAAAACCTAAGAAGAATTTCTCATAAGGCTTATTCCGAAAAAAACTTATGAGCTTGAAAAAAACCGGCACATTGTTCAGAGCGAAAGCCTTTTAGTTTGCGGGTTGCGACGGCTTTTAGGCGTCAATAAAAGTTCCATGCAAATTTTTAAACGATGTGAAGAAGTGTCGAAAGAGCGATCTGTGAGGTGGTTTTTGGTGACGGTTTTTTGTCGTTTTGGCGAATTGCCAGCACCTTCTGCTTTCACGAAAGCTGGCAGATTTTCCAGCTTTCTGGATTGCCAAACCTGAGGACGGATTCTTCACCCAGACACGTGCCGATTGCGGTCGGCAACGGAGGAAATGCACATGGCAGCGCTCATCGGTATCGTCAGCAAAATAGTCGGGCAAGTATTCGCAGAAGCGGCCGGTGGCCTGCGGCGGCCTCTGGTCGAAGGCGATCGGCTTTATGCCGGCGAACACCTGGTCACCGGTGCCGAAGGGGCGGTGGCTGTTCGTATGCAGAACGGCCAGACGTTGACCCTGGGCCGCGAAAGCAACCTGACCCTGACTCCGCAGTTGCTCGCCAACCATGCGCCGCATGTCGACACGCCTGACGCGGCGACACCGAGTAACGCGCAACTGACCGATGTGCAAAAGCTGCAGCAAGCCATCGCCGCCGGTGCCGACCCGACCCAGACCGGTGAAGCCACGGCCGCCGGCCCCGAGGGTGGCAACCCGGGGGGCGTGGGCGGTGGGCACAGTTTTGTGCTGCTGGAAGAGGTTGGCGGGGAGGTCGATCCGCAGATCGGTTTTCCGACGGCCGGGTTCAACGGGATTCCCGAGTTTCCACAGCTGCGCCTGGCCGGTGATCCGGACAACACGGGCGACGATGCAACCGTGCCGCCGGTGACACCGGATAACCCGGTGACCCTCGACGGGGTCAATGTCGAGGGTGGCGAACTGACCACCAACGAGGCCAATCTGGCCGATGGTTCGGCCAGCAATCCGGGGGCGTTGGTGCAAAGCGGCACCTTCACGGTTTCCGCGCCTGACGGGCTGAGCAGCCTGAGCATCGGCGGCATCAACGTGATCACAGGCGGCGTGCCCACGGGCTTCCCGCAAACCATCACTTCGGCGCTGGGCAACACGTTGACCATCACCGGCTATGACCCGGCCACGGGGGTGGTCAGCTACAGCTACACCCTGACGGACAATGAAACCCATCCTGCCGGCGGTGGTGCCAACAACATTACCGAGCAGTTCCCGGTGGTGGCTGTCGACACCGACGGCGACACGGCCACCGGCACCCTGGACGTCAACATCACCGATGACGTACCCCAGGCGATCGACGACAGCCACGCCAACACGGCGTCGGAAACCCTGGTGACCCTCACCGGCAACGTATTGCCCAACGACCATCAGGGCGCCGACCGGATCCCCACCGGTCCCGACAGCGGGCCGATCATCGGCGGCACGTTCACCGGCACCTACGGCACCCTGGTGCTCAACCCCAACGGCACGTACACCTACACCCTGAACCCCAGCGACCCGCAATTCGTCGCGTTGCACGGTGGGGGCAGCGGCACTGAGACGTTCACTTACACCCTGACCGACGCCGACGGCGACACCAGCACCGCGAACCTGGTGCTGCAAGTGCATAACAACGACGACCCTGTGGTGTTGGTGGGCCTTGATGCCGAGGGTGGTGAGCTATCGCTGCAGGAAAAAAATCTCAGCGACGGTAGCAGTCCGGATGCATCGGCGCTGACTCAAAGCGGCACCTTT